>NZ_SCTN01000494.1 GCF_004297345.1 Aquabacterium sp.
GACCCGGTGGAATACCGTCTGCCCGGCCTCAATCAGGTGCAGGTGATGGAGAAGATCGACCTGGGCTTCGATCGCGTGCTACGTGCTGCTTTGCGGCAAGACCCGGACGTGATCCTGGTGGGCGAAATCCGAGACAAGGCCAACGCTGAAATCGGCCTGCGTGCCGCCATGACAGGCCACTTGGTGCTCTCGACCTTGCACACCAACGACGCGGCTTCAACGCCTGCTCGCCTGATCGACATGGGGGTGCCGCGCTGGATGGTGGCCTTGTCGCTGCAACTGGTGGTGGCGCAGCGCCTGGTACGCACCTTGTGCCAGGCTTGCGCCGTGCCGCATGAACCGACACCGCAGGAGCACACCTGGCTGCGTGGTCTGTTGGGTGCGGATGCCGACAACGCCACCTACAAGTTCGGCAAGGGCTGCCCCGATTGCAATCACTCGGGCTTTCGCGGCCGAACCGGCGTCTACGAGTTCCTGGAGATGAATCTGGGCCTGATCGACGCCCTCAATCACCCCGAGCCTGGCGTGTTTGCCAAGGCGGCCCGTTTGCACATGGGCGGGCACACGCTGCGCCGTGATGCCGCACGCCTGGTGGTGGAGGGACGCACCACCGTTGACGAAGCGATGCGGGTGAGCGCCGAGGTCGACGAATAATGAGTCGCTTCACGTACGTGGCCAAAGGGCCGCACGGCACGATACAAGGCACGCAGGATGCGGCCTCGGCTGCGGCGTTGGCTGGTGAACTTCAAGCCAAAGGTCTGGTGCCGCTCAAGATCACGCCTGATGGCCCCGTCACCCCGAGCGGGGCAGCCAGCGCGCCCAGCGGCGCCATTGCCACGCCGGAGTTCATGAAGCCCAAAGTGCTGCCCATGGACGTGATGATGTTTGCCAAGCAGCTCTACACGCTGTTCAAGGCTGGCGTGCCGATTCTGAGGGCGCTTGCCGGCTTGCAGGAAACCACGCAAAACGTCACGCTCAAGGACGTGCTGCTGGACCTGCGCCGCAATCTGGAGGGCGGGGTTGAGCTGTCGGCCTGCATGGCACAGCACCCCAAGGTTTTTGATGGCTTCTTTGTGGCCATGGTCAAGGTGGGAGAGACCTCGGGCCGCCTGGAAGAGATCTTTCTGCGCCTGTCCGAACACATCGGGTTCGAGCTCTTCATGCGCCAGCAGGTGAAGTCGGCCACACGCTATCCCAGCTTCGTGATCATGGCCATGGTGGGCGCCTTGGGCGTGATCAACATCATGGTGATCCCGGCCTTTGCCAATGTTTTCAAATCGTTGGGCTCCGATCTGCCCCTGCCTACCCAAATCCTGGTGGCAACATCCAATTTCACCATCCAGCACGGCTGGTCCATTCTGGGCAGTGTCGTGGCGAGCTTCTTTGTCTGGCGTCATTGGAAGGGCACGCCTGATGGCAAGCTCTCCTGGGACAGGATCGTGCTGCGCATACCTGTTGTGGGTGACATCGTTACCAAGGCGTCGCTGGCGCGGTTCACGCGGGCTTTTGCTCTGTCTCTGCGCAGCGGGGTACCGCTGGAGCGCGCACTCACCGGTGTGGCGCAAACGGCTGACAACGCCTATTTGACGCAGCAGATTGATCAAATGCGTGACCACATCATGCGCGGCGAGACCCTGGCCCGTGCGGCCGCCAGCACCGGCATCTTCACACCCATGGTGTTGCAGATGATCGCCATTGGCGAGGAAACCGGCATGGTGGACGAGCTGCTTGAAGAGGTTGGGCAACTCTACACAGAAGAGGTGCAGTACTCGCTCAAGACGC
>NZ_SCTN01000495.1 GCF_004297345.1 Aquabacterium sp.
GCCACGCGGGCAAAAGTGGCAATCTCATGGCTGAGCCTCCTCGGGCAGCAGGCCCAGGGCTTGACGGAGTCGGGATATGGCGGTGTCGCGGGCCAAGGCCTGGCGGCTGAGGGCGGCTTGCGCTTCGTGGTCTGCCAAGCGGGCGCGCAGCAAAGCGTTCAAATCCTGCTCGCCCAGGCTGAAGGCCTTCTGCGCCAGTTGCAGGTTGTCGGCCGTGAGCTGGCGGCGTGCCTGGGTGAGCGTCAGTTGCTGGTCGGCAATGTCCAGCTCCTGGCGGGCTTGTTGGATGGTGCGCTCGATGTGTTCGCGGGTGCGCGCCAATGCCTGCTCGGCCTGCGCGAGTTCCGCACGTGCCTGCGCATTGTCTTGCTGCACGCGAGGGCCGGATGACAGCGGCAGGGTCAGCTTGATACCGATGGCCTGGTCGTATGGGTTCAGCGCGTCGCTGCGTTGCTGTGTCCAGCGCATTGCCAGCTCGGGTGAGGCTCTGTCGCTGGCGGCTTGCAGGGCCAGCTTGTCGCTCGCCAGTGCTGCTGTGGTCTGCAGCCATCGCGTCTGGGGATGAGTCTCATCTGAGGCGGCCGTTTGGGTGGGCAGGGCCTCGGGCTGGAGCTGGCCAGGCGCCTCGGCACCCGTCAGCTCCGCATAGGCTTGTCGGGCTTGTTGCACTTTCAGGTTGGCGTCCATCAGCTCGCTCTCGGCGGCCAGTGATTCGGCCTTGGCCAGATTGGCATCAACGCGGGCGAGGTCGCCATATTGGTAACGACGCAGCACGTCAGCTTCGAGGGCCTTGGCGGCTTGTTCCCGCTGGTTCGCCAGGCTGGCGTTGGCTCGTGCCTGGGCGAGTTGCCACCAGGCTTCGCGCAGCTCGCCACTGAGTTGCAGACGGCGCCAGTTCAGGCGGGCTTGCGTTTCGGCCAAGGCTTGTTGTGCAGTGTCCAGATTGGCCCGACGTTGCCCGGGCAGCCACAGCGGGGTACCCAACTCGACCTCCCATTCCCGCCGCCCCTGGTTCTGGTTGAGGCGGTCACTGAGGTGGTTGAGCGAGACGGCGGCGGGCGCAGGCGTGAGGCCTTGCGCCACTTGCACGCCGGCCTCTGCGGCTACCTGGCGCAAGCGCAACTGGGCGGCTTCAGGGTCTCGTGCGGTAGCGGCTTGCAGAGCGCCCGCCAGATCGGGTGGTTGCGCCTCATTGGCTGCCAGCGTCGGGGCGCTCAGCAGGGTGAGGATGCTGACGATCAGGTAATGGGGGCGGCTGATGGGCAGGCAGGCCGACAACAGGGATGGCGTGCGCAATCGCAATGTGCTCATGGCTGGGCAACTTCGAAGGGTGATGCAGGCGGCCAGGCAGGCCACGGCGAGCGGCTCCGTCATGGCCATGCGCCAAGAGGAGCCGTGCAAAGGCGACCGCCGACCTCGGGCAGGCAAGCCCGGGCCGGTCAGTCGCCAGGTGAAGTCATAGCGCCAGTCGCAGGAAGCGAATGACAAGCGGCGGCCCTTGGGCCTGTGGACCATCCATCCAGCGCGCCGTGGGCGGGATCGATGGCGCGACTGGCAACACGGGGCCGCTCAGCGCGATCAGCGTGGGGCTGAAATCCTGCTCGCCCAGGCCTTTGTGCTGGGGCAGGGTGAGGCTTTGATCCTTGCAGAACTTGTGGCACAGGACGTGCTCATCGGCGTGGCGATCTGCCTGTTGATCGGCGCGGTGATTTGCGGCAGGGTCATCCGCATGCTCGTGCGCACGCTCGTGGTGGTGCAGGGGCGCCGCAGATGTGTCTTGCGCCGGCTCCGCCAGCAGGCAGGCATTGACCGTGCCGCTGAGCACCCCGAGCAGCCAGGCCAGCAGCACCAGGCCGCAAAGGCGGCGCAAGGTGTGGGTGCTGGTGCGAAATGGCATGGCAGGCGGCGGCAGAAGTATCTGAGGTTCCACTATGAACCTTGACACGGGGGCAAGGTCAAGTGCTTTTTTGTCCGGGGTGGCTGATGCTGCGCAAAGCGTAGAAGATATGGGGCAGGGAATCGCTGCAAAATGAACATCACTATGCACGCAAATCAAACAATCGGGTGGATCTGGGTGATGCGGGCTGCGGCCATGGCTTGTGCCGGTCTGCTCGCGGCTTGTGCTTCGCATCCGCCGGCAGGTGGTCAGACTGCGCCGGTTGCGCCGCCGCCGATGGTCGGGCCACCCGTGCCGTCCGCCCCCAGTGCACCGCCCACGCAGGCGGCCATGCAGCAGGCTCAGAAAGAGGCCCAGTCGGCTGTGGATGAGCTGGAAGATGGCCATGAGGACGATGCCCGTGCAGCCTTGCGACGCGCCGTGGCGCTGGACCCGAACAACAAGCTGGCCCTTAGTTTGATGCGCCAGCTGTCGATTGACCCGGTGATGTTGCTGGGCAAGGAGTCCTTCAGCTACACCGTGAAGCCGGGTGAATCACTGTCACGCATTGCAGGGCACTTCCTGGGGGACATCTACCTGTTCTACGGGCTGGCTCGCTACAACGACATCAAGGTGCCCAAGCAGGTGGCCGGGGGGCAGGTGATCCGGGTGCCAGGCAAGGCGCCAGTGGAAGAGCGTGAGCCGCCCAAGGCGGCCAAATCAGCCGGCAAGGCTGGCGGCAAGAGCGGCAGCAAGGCCGAGCCCAAGAGTGAAGCGAAGGCCGAGCCTTCCGCACCACCCACAGCCACGACGCCAACCCCTGCGCCAGTGAATGTGCCGGCGCCAGCGGCCGTGCAGCCAGCCGAGCCCGCACCCGCCCCGGTGGCGCCGGCGCCTGTTGCCGAATTGAGCCCGGGGGCCAAGGCCATGCAGTCAGCCCAGGCGGCTGAGCGTGGTGGCAACCTGGACAAGGCTTTGGCCGATTACCGCCTGGCGGCCTCGCTGGGGCAAGCCGGGGCGGCGAACAAGGCCGAGGCCGTGCGCAAGCAGTTGGTTGATCGCCATACCCAGAAGGCGCGCGCATCCATGGCGCGGCAGGATCTGGATGGCGCCATCGCCAACTGGAACCGCGTGCTGGAACTGGATCCAGGCAACGACATGGCCCGCCTGGAGAAGCAGAAGGCCTTGACGCTCAAGGAAAAGATCAAGGCTTTGAAGTGAGCTGCGCCAGCTTGCGGCGCGCCTCGGTGTGCGCGGGGGCGAGGCGCAGGCATTGACGCAGTGCGGCCACGGCGGCGGGCTTGTCTCGGGCTTCCAGCGAGGTGGCCTGGCGATAGTAGACATCGGCCAGCAGGGCGATGGTGGCGCCATCCTTGGGACGAGCGACCAGTTCCTGCTGAAGCAGGGTGATGGCATCGTCGAACTCACCTTGGCCGGCCAGCAAGGCCGCGTGTTCCAGTGCATTGCGCTCTGCGGCCAGCGTGGTGTTGGCTGCCTGCTTGCCTTGCGCCATCTGTTTGCTGGACGCTGCCTTCGCCAAAGTCAGGCGTGAGTAGCGCCCCAGATAGAGCTGCTTGTTGCGTTGCTGCTCGATGTCACGCAGGGCCTGGGCGGCACCGGTGTTGTCTGGCTGCAAGGCCAGGATGGACAGGTAGCGTTGGCTGGCCTCGTCCAGCGCGCCGCGTTGCCGCGCCTGGCGTGCTGCGGGCAGTTGTTCTGCCACCTTTTGCGCGACCAGATCGCGCGCCTGCTTGAGTTGTTGCGCGTACATCGGATGACCTGGGCGTAGCAGGCTGAGCGCTTCCCAACTCAGCACGGCCTCGGCCAGGTGCTCCTGTTGCATCTGCGATTGGGCATTTGCCAGTGTGCGTTGCTCGAAGGCATCTACAGCGGGCGAGTGCGCGGCGCTTTGGTCCACGGGCGGTGTGCTCGTACAAGCCGCCAGCATCATGCTGAACAGCGTGAAGATCAGCAGCCAGGTGCGGCATCTCTTCATGGTGCATGCGCCCCCGTGAGGCGGCTGATCTGCAGCCTCGCCTTGAAGTCATCCAGGCTCATGTCGCCAAAGATCATGGTGCGCCGGAGCATCAGGGGCTGTGCAAAGAAGGCGTTGCCGCCGGCGTTGACCGTCACGGCCAGTTGATAGCCATGTTTGCCGAGCATGGCCAGCACGGCCTCGTTGGCATCGCCATAAGGATAGGCGTAGAGCGTTTGTGGTGTACTCAAGCGCTGGGCCAGCAGATCGCGCGGCGCCTTGATTTCATTGAACAAAGCTTGCTGGTAAGCCGCGTCGCTCTCGCTTGAGGGGTGTTCGATCAGGTTGCGGTGCGTGCGTGAATGCGATTGCACATCGACCAGACCGGCGCGGCTCATGGCCTGCAGTTCAAGCCAGTCCACCCCGTCGCCCGCGCCGATGAAATCGGTGTAGACGAACAAGGTGGCGGGCATGTTGAATTGCTTGAGCAGTGGATAGGCCTGGTGGAAGAAGGAGGCATAGCCGTCATCCACTGTGATCACCACGGACTTGAGCGGCAGGGTACGCTGGCCATCCAGCCAGGCGCGCAGATCAGCCAGTTTGAGCACGTGGTAGCCGTTGCGCTGAAGCCAGGAGAGCTGCTCTGCAAACGCAGCCGTGGATACCGTCATCTTGTTGCTTGTGGCCCCGCCATTGGCGCGCCCGAAGCGGTGGTAGCAAAGGATGGGGATGGTCTGATAGCGGTCGCTGTAGACCCCCAAGGGGTTGTGCTCGACGAGCGGAATGAGCAAGGGGTGTGGGGCTGCGGCAGGATCGGCGTCGAGCTTGTTGAAGTCTGCGATGCGCCAGGCCAAGTCTGCTGAACCCAGAAAGTGCAGGGCCAGTGGCGGCAAGATTTGCGGCAAGGTTTCACCCGGCGCGGGCAGGTAGATCGCCAGGCGCTCGTTGCGGCCGAGCACTTGCCCCTTGAGCGCATGGGCCGCTTCAGCCTTGCTCACCGAGGTATGGGTGTCTTGACGAGCCTGATCTTCGCCTGGCGACAAGGGTGTCATCGAGCAGGCCGCCAAGCCGCTCGCGATGAGCAGGGCCAGCCAGGCTCGCGCAACGCGTCTCATGGTGTTGTCTGGCTCCGTTCAGGCCGCCAGTTTGTGTGGTGGCGGTGTGGTTGCGCCGGCACCGGATGTCCGATCCTGCAGTGCCTGCGCCATCTGATCGAAGGCCATGTACAGCTCGCCGAACTCGTCCTTGCGCTGCTCATGGATGCGGTGATCAAAGCGCCCCTTGGCGATCTGCGCCATGGATTCGGCCACCAGCTTGATCGGGCGGGCAAACCAGTTGGCCACGAAGTACATGGCCAGGGCCACGGCCAGCACGGTGACCAACACCAGCACACCCATCAGGCTCATGGACAGCCTCGCAACATGCGTGAGCGGTGCTTCGGGCAGGCCCAGCACCACACGGCCCACGTTCTTGCCAGCAAAGGTGATCGGCGCGTCGAAGCCCAGTACCGTGCCGTGTTGCGAGCCTGCCGCGAGCGCGCGCCAGCTCTTGATGCCGTCGGAACGATCAGGCAAGGCTTCACCTTGTGGAGCGCGATAGGTTTGCCCGACCAGCGCCGCCTGGCTGGCCGCCCGCACGATACCGCCTCGGTCGATGACGGTCACGCTGTCGAAGTCCTTGGTCTTCATGATCTCCTGCAGCGTCACATCAACAGCTACCCAATCTTCCGACAAGGCAGCCACGGCGTTTTGTGCTGCGATGAAGCGCGACAGGGCTGCGCCGTTGTCGGCCACCTGGCCCATCATGGCGGCGTACTGCCGGCGTGTGGTGACGGTGGCGGTCAGGCCCATGACGACGGCCACGATCACCGCCATCGTCAGTGCCCACTTGACGCGCAAGGGGATGATGCGCGGGCGGTTGCGGGCCAGCGCGGCTTCGTCGATCTCATTGAGGACTTTGACCAGGGCGTCGGCCAGTTCCTTGCCGCTCTGAAAACGGTTGCCAGGCTCCTTGACCATGCAGCGGTCCACGATGCGGCGCAGGGCTGGTGGCACGTTGGCGCGCAGCTTGTCCAGTGGTGCGGGTTGTTCCTTGGCGATCTTCATGGCGATGGCCACCATGCTGTCGCCCTGGAAGGGGCGCTGGCCCGTGAGCATCTGATACAGCACGACGCCGGCCGAGAACAGATCGGAGCGGCCATCGATCCTGGCGCCCAATGTTTGCTCGGGCGACATGTATTGCGGCGTGCCCAGCACCTCGCCGGAGCGCGTGTGTTGTTCGCCCTGGGTGGACTCGACGTGTGCGATGCCGAAGTCCGTGACCTTGATGGTGTTGCCGTCTTTCAGCCGCACGATGTTGCCGGGTTTGATGTCGCGGTGCACGATGCCGTGTTGATGCGCGAAATCGAGTGCGCGCGCCAGTTGGATGCCCATCACGACCGTGTCGCGGATGGGCAGGGGTTTGCCTTCCGCGAGTACGTCGGCGAGCGATGCGCCATCGAGCAGTTCCATGGCCATGTAGGGGCGATGCTCGATTTCACCCACGTCATACACGATGACGATATTGGGGTGGGACAGGCCGCCCGCAGCCTTGGATTCACGCACGAAGCGGTCGCGGCAGTCGGCGTCTTCGCACAGCGAGGCGTGCAGGAATTTGATGGCCACGTCGCGATCGATGTCTGGGTCATGGGCGCGGTAAACCGTGGCCATGCCGCCTCGGCCCAGGCAGTCGCGCACCTCATAGCGGCCCACCTGGCGGGTGGTCAGATCGCCGTGGTGCACGGTGCTGCCGGGCAGTGTGCCGGTGCGGGGTTCCGTGCCGGGCTCTTTGTGTGTGGCCGCTGTGTGGTCTGGTGTGGCTGCAACCGCCGCCGCAAAGTAACGCGCCTGCTGCGAGGCCGGCACGATGACGGTGGCTTCGCTGTCCTCGTCGGGCAGGTCGTTGGTGGCCTGATCTGGCTCGTTGGCGGGTGGTTGCTGCGTCATGACACCTTCCTTGGGTTTTGTCTGGCCATGCGTGCGCCAGTTGAACAACCATCGTCGCAGCCTCATGTGACGGAATCAAGCCCCCAGGATCAACACTTGTGTCATTCACTCGACTTGGCGCAAGGCCGGGGCAACAGGGCCGGGTAACATTCGCGACAACCTTGTTGTCAACCATTTTGAAAAACGTCCTGACCATGAAACTTTCGTCTCTGGTGTCTCTGCCCGTCGTGGCGCTCATCGCCGCGCAGCCTGCGGTGGTTCAAGCCTGTTCTTCGTGCGGTTGCACCTTGAATGCCGATTGGGCCAGTCAGGGCTTCACGACCAAGACCGGCTGGAGCGTGGATCTGCGCCACGACTATTTCAACCAGGATGACTTGCGCACAGGTACGGGCCGTTTTAACGCCTCTGGCGTGGCGTACCCCGCGGAGCAAGAAATTCAGGGCAAGACGGTCAACCGCAACACGACCCTGACGGTGGACTACGGCATCAGCGCAGACTGGGCTGTCAGCCTGCAGTTGCCCTACATCAACCGCTATCACGAGACCGTGGCCGAAGGCGATACGGACGTGTCCACCTCCCGCTCCAACAGCATCGGGGATGTGCGTGTGCTGGGCCGCTACCAGGGCTTCTCGCCCGAGCGTGACTGGGGTGTGCAGTTCGGCTTGAAGCTGCCTACAGGTCGCACCGATGTCAACTTCAATGGCGGCCCACAAGTTGATGCACCGTTGGACCGAGGCCTGCAGCCCGGCACCGGTTCGACCGACTTGCTGTTGGGCGTCTACCGCTTCGGTCCGATCAACCAGAACTTTGACTATTTCGGCCAGGCGCTGCTGCAGATCCCCGTGGCAGTCAAGGATGAGTTCAAACCCGGCCTGGGCGCCAACCTGTCTGCGGGCGTGCGTTATGTGACGGGCGGCATGGTCGTGCCGCAACTGCAGGTGAATGCGCGTGTCGAGCGGCGCGAATCGGGTGACAACGCCGATGTGGACAACTCGGGCGCGACGCTGGTGTACCTGAGCCCCGGCGCCACCGTGAACCTGAGCAAGCAATTCAAGCTCTACGGCTTTGTGCAAGTGCCGCTGTACCAGCGCGTCAATGGCTTGCAGATTGAGCCGCGCTCCAGCCTGTCGATCGGTTTGCACTACAGCTACTGATCGACATCCTTCGATCAAGTGGTCACAGCAAGGGTTTGATGACGGCATCCAGCAAGGCCGCATTGAGCCCTTGCTGCACAAACCAGTCCTGCCGCACCAGGTGCCCCTGGCGATCGATCACGGCGGACACGGGCATGCGCCAGATGCGGTCAAAACCCGTGAGAGTAGCGTGCGCCATCATGGCCACGGGGAAGCTCAGCTCCTTGGCCGCTTCCCGGGCTTTGGATTCGTCTTCGGGCTCATCCAGGCTGAGTGCCAGCACGCTCAGGCCTTGTGCTCGGTGGGCTCGGTAGTAAGCCTCGATCTCGGGCATTTCAGCGCGGCAGGCCGGGCACCAGGAGGCCCAGAAGTTCACCAGGATCACCTGGCCTTTCAGGTCTGCGGTGTCAAACGGCTGGCCGTTGAGCAGCTTGCCCTTGATGGCCACAGCATCGCCCGCTGCCCATGCAGGTAAAGCGGGTAAGGGCAGGGCGAGGCTGCTCAGCCTGGTCAAAGCCTGTCGGCGCGTACAGCCAAGGCCATGCGGGGCTTCTTGTTCGGGCAGGGCGGATGAGGCTGCAGGCATGGTGGGCACGAGGGCTGAAGGCGTCAGGGCTGATGCCTGCCAGTGTAGGCGCCAGCGAAAGTGCCAGTGAAGGTTGTTGCAGCAGGGCGGTTCACGAACGTGGGCCTTGTTGCACCAGCTCAAAAGGCACGCGGTCCATCAGATAGCACAGGCAGTCCTGCCTCACCACTTTGGTGTCGAGCGTCAGCATGGCGGGCATGGAGGGGCGCTTCAGCTGGAGCTGCCCATCGTGGGTGCAGAAGAAGGTATCGGTCACATCCTGGCCTTGCTCATCGCGCGCCTCCAGCGGCCTGGGCAGTTCGGTTTGCGCAAAGCTGGCGCCAGCATCGAGTTCGACGAAGTTCAGGTGATCAAGTTGCGGCGCAAAGTTCAGGGGTAGTTCAGGCGTGCCAAAGCCGAAGTCAACCTTTGGCGCCACCTTGACCAGTGCCACCGTGTGATACAGGTCGATGTCGGACTCTCGCACCCCATGTTCCGGAAAGGCCGCCAGATGCAGGCAGGCTTCGATGAAGCGTGCGGCGGCCGCTTCATTGGCTGGATAACCCGGCTTGCCGCATTCAACGGCCACGGACGGGCAGTGCGGCGCAAAGGCGGCCGTCTGCGAGCCCTCGGGGCCACGGAACCACACCACCGTGCGTGTCAGCAGCATGGCCAGGTGCAAGGTGGCCGCATCCAGTTGGCTGACGACGCTGTAGTGCGGGTTCAGCCCCGTGTTGTTGTGGATGTCGATGCTGGCGAACAGGCCACGCTCGATCATGATCTGGTGAACCTGCTGCATCACCCCGGCTTCTGGTGTGCCTGCATGCGCCACGGTGCCGGGCCAGACGCGGTTGTAGTCGGGCTGTTGATCCAGCCGGCGCAGGCCTTCTCGTGCGGCGCTCACATTGCCGATGAACAGGCTCATGGCGCGCGGTAACTCGCGGCCGGCATGGGCCTTGAGCACCTGCTGAATGGCCACCAGCCCCACGTCTTCATTGCCGTGCAGCAAGACGGAGACGAACAACTCAGGCGAGCGCCGGCCGGGCAGGTGGATCAGCGTGGGGCCGGGCAACAGCTTGTGCAGCTCACGGGCCGGTGTATCGAGAAAGCCATCTGGCAGAGCGTCAAGTCGGGTCAGCATGGGATGTTGTCTGGTGAGTCAGATGGGCCATTTCAGAGCGGCCATTCGTGCACGGGCATACCGCTGCGTTGGTGCGCCAGGTAATCGGCCGTCAGCTTGAAGAGGTCACCATATTGCGCGTGGTGTGCCAATTGCCAGGCCACGCCATTGCGGCGCGTGCGCAGGCGCACGGCCAGCACATCCATGTACCGGTCGATGTCCTGGGGCGCGATGCCTTGTTGTTGCAGGCCTTCACGCGCCATGGGAAGCAGGTCGATCAGGATGTCGGCGGCGCTGCGCGTGCGGCCATCCAGCCAGGTGATCGGGGCATCCAGCCCATCTTGCGCCGCGCGGTAGAAGTTGGCCTTGGCGGTGCTGAAAGGCAGCAGCGTTTCAGGTGGTACGGCGCGCAAGGCCAGCATGTGCACCACGCCGTAATAGAAGGCCGCGTTGGCGATCATGTCGATCACGCTGGGGCCTGCAGGCATGACGCGCTGTTCGATGCGCAGGTGCGCTTGCCGTGCCGCGTCGAAGCCGATCAACAAACGATTCCAGCGCCACACGGTGCCGTTGTGCAAACGCAAGTGCGTGTAGGCCTCGGGCGGCGTGTCGCTGCCGATGGGCAGCAGCACGGGAAACTGCACCGCGTTGTCGGTGAAATAGGCGGTTGGGTCCTCACCCAGATAGGCCTCGCCAAAGCTCACGCGTTGGCCGTGGGCCTGCCGATCGCTGCCGCAATCCACTGATTGCTCGAACAGCGGGATGCGGGTCTCGTGCCACAGGCGATGTCCGAACAGAAACGGCGAGTTGGCCGACAAGGCAATCAGCGGGCCACTCAGTACCATTGACGCATTCATGTGCCGGGTGATCTGCGCCGCCGGTACCTGCAGGTGGATCTGAAACGAGGTGGTGGCCGCTTCCAGCATCACGTCGGCGTGTGTGGTGCGCAGGTGCGTGCCATGCGCGGGTGCGGCGATGTCCAGTGTCAAAGGCCGCCCCTGTCTGGCCTTGAGCACCTGCTGGTTGAGCGCCACGTAGCGCTTGGACGGGGTCATGGTCGACAGGTTGAGGTCGGTCTCGCGCAAGGTGGGCAGCGTGCCGATGGCAATGGCCGTGGCCTCTTCTTCATGCGCCGTATGCAGGCAGCGTGACCAGGTATCGGCCAGCTCGCCCTCCAGCTTGGACAGCGCGGTGCCAGTGAGCACTTGCGGTTCGCCGTTGAGTTCGATGTTGAAGCGCGAGAGCTCGGCCACCACTTGCGGATCGGCCATGCGCGCCAGGAAGCTCTGGTTGCAGGGCACGGGGTAGAAGTGGCGATCCAGCAGCCAGGCCTCCAGCTCGAAGCCGGCTACGCGGCCAACCTGGGCGAAGCCGCCTTGCCTGAAGGTGTCGGCGGCCAGGCGGGTTTCGGCCGCCAGGCGCTGTTCGAAGCGCGCCAGATCGTCGGCAGAGAAGCGGGTCGCGGTGATCTCCTGGCCCATGTCGCGCTCAATGAGGTGAACAAGCTTCCATGATGATCACTTGCTGCGCGCGCCTCGGCCCAAAACCGCACTGAATTTGAGGCGAATCAAGCCACAAAACAAAATGCCGACACCGTGATGAAACGGTATCGGCATCCGGGGCTTGCGCCCAAGACTTGCGATTGCCCTGCCGTGGCGACCATCGGCAGCGACCAAGCCAAAAAAACTGGGGGGTGATCAGTACCGGTAGTTCACACCGACGCTGGCGCTGGGCAGCAGGGTGATGCGGCCGATCTTGTGATTGATTTCATCGGTCTTGGCGTCCACGTCTGCCTGGGTGATCGTGTATGAGTTGTAGGTTTTGCCGACCAGATTGGTATCAGGTGAAAACTTGGCTCGGCCGATCGAGACACCGACATCGGCCACAAAGCCCATCCCTGCTGCACGGGCCTGATGCCCCCAGCCGATGCCCACGTAAGGCATCACACTCGGGAACTTGAATTGCGCGTTGTAATAGTCCGTGGCCGCGGGCGTGATGTCATGTCCGTTGACCGTGATGGACGAGTTGCCGTCAAATTTCGAGTTCAGATCCAGTTGCGCCTTGTTCAGCGTGAGGCCACCCGTCAGGCGGAAGCGGCCCGTGAACGGGAAGTAGTCAGCGAACAGGCCAAAGCGGTTGTATTGGGCCTTGGTGTCAAAACCCACGCCAGAGATGCTGTGCGTGCGGTTGACGCTGCCCGTGCTGCCCGCATCGGCGCGCAGGCCCAGCTTTGCGTTCACGGTCATGGCGTAACCGACGAGGACG
>NZ_SCTN01000496.1 GCF_004297345.1 Aquabacterium sp.
CCTGCTGCCTGGCGCCAAATTGGTCGAGCAGAAGTTGGGCGACAGATTCGGCGTGTCACGGACCGTTGTGCGCCAGGCCCTGTATCGCCTGTCGGAACTCAAACTGGTGCGCCTGGAGCCCGCTCGTGGTGCGTTCATCGCTGCGCCGTCGGTGAGAGAGGCGCGTGAGGTCTTTGCCGTGCGCAGGATGGTCGAGTCCCAAATGCTGCGTGAGTTGATCAGGCGCATCACCCCGGCAGACATCAGAAGCCTCAAGGCGCATGTCAAGACGGAACGTCAGGCGGTCAGCCGCGAGGATGTGCCGGCGCGTACCAAGCTGCTGTTCGATTTTCATGTGCAACTCGCTGCCGTGTTAGGTAACCAGGTCCTGGTGGAGTTGATGCAGGAGTTGGTGTCGCGCTGCTCGCTGATCACCTTGATGTACCAGTCTGCAGACAACGCACAAGCATCCAATGCCGAACATCGGCAACTGCTCAAAGCCATTGAATCCAGAGATACCGAATTGGCCTTGAAACTGCTCCATGACCATCTTGATGCCGTCGAACGGCACATCATCGAGCGCCCGCGCACCGAAGCGTTGCGCTTGAACGATGCCATCCCTGGAAACTGAGCCATGCACTTGAACACGCCCTCGCCCTACCCTCGCGACCTGATTGGCTATGGCCGCAAGGTGCCCCACGCCAATTGGCCCGATGGCGCCCGCATCGCGGTGCAGTTCGTGTTGAACTACGAAGAAGGCGGCGAGAACAGCGTGCTGCACGGCGATGCTGGCAGCGAGCAGTTCCTCAGTGAGATGTTCAATCCTGCGTCCTACCCGGATAGGCACCTGAGCATGGAGTCGATCTACGAATACGGCTCGCGCGCGGGCGTCTGGCGCATCTTGCGCGAATTTGAAAAGCGCGGCTGGCCCTTGACCATTTTCGGTGTCAGCATGGCGCTACAACGGCACCCCGAACTGACGCAGGCATTCGTCGAACTGGGTCATGAAATCGCCTGCCATGGCTGGCGCTGGATTCACTACCAGGGCATGGACGAAGCCACCGAGCGCGAACACATGCGCATCGGCATGCAGATCATCGAGGAGCTGACAGGCCAGCGTGCACGGGGCTGGTACACCGGTCGGGACAGCCCTCATACGCGGCGGCTGGTGGCCGACCATGGCGGCTTCGAGTACGACAGTGATTACTACGGTGACGACCTACCCTTGTGGACCACAGTCCAGCGCACGGACGGGCAGACCGTACCGCACCTGATCGTGCCCTATACGCTGGACGTCAACGACATGCGCTTCTCTCTGCCGCAGGGCTATGCGCAAGGCGAAGATTTCTTCACCTACCTGAAAGACACCTTCGACCTGCTATACGCCGAAGGTGATCCCGCCGGCGACAACGCCCCCAAGATGATGAGTGTGGGCATGCATTGCAGGCTGCTGGGTCGTCCGGGGCGTTTCAGAGCCTTCCAGCGATTTCTGGATCATGTCGCGCAGCATGACAAAGTCTGGGTATGCCGCCGCATTGACATCGCCCGGCATTGGCAGCGCGTGCACCCGTATCAAGGGCCTGCATCTGGCACAGCGGCAACTACACAGCCCTGATTGAGCTTCACACACGATATGAGCCTCTCACTTGATCAACTCAACGCGGCGCAACGCGATGCCTTCGTCGCGTTGCTGGAAGGCATCTACGAGCACTCGCCCTGGATCGCCGAGGCGGCCTGGGCGCAGCGCCCGTTCAGCACCGTGGCGCAATTGAAATACGCCCTGGCACGGGTCGTACGCCATGCGGGGCCCGAGAGGCAAAAGGGGTTGATTCGTGCACACCCGGAACTGGCTGGCAAAGCTGCCGTTGCGGGCCAACTGACCATCGAATCCACCCATGAACAAAGCCGTGCGGGCCTGACCCACTGCACAGCAACAGAATTCGCCCGCCTTCAGCAGCTCAACGCCGACTACAACGCGCGTTTTTGCTGGCCCTTCATCTTGGCAGTGAGAGGCCCGCGCGGCACTGGACTGACGCGCCAGCAGATCATCGAAACCTTTGCTCGCCGCCTGGACAACCCCGCTGATTTCGAACTGGCCGAATGCCTGCGCAACATCCATCGCATCGCCGAGATTCGCCTGCACGACAAGTTCGACACCCAACCCGATCAAGGCAATCTGGTGTGGGATTGGGCTGAGGCGCTGGCCCAGCACAGTGAGCCGGGTTATGCCGAGCGCGATCAACTGACCGTCACCTACATGACGGCAGCGCATCAAGCCTGCGCGGCCCAACTGAAGTCATGGATGCAAACTTGTGGGTTCGATGACGTGAGTGTGGATGCTGTCGGCAATGTCGTGGGGGTATATCACGGTACGGACGCCCATGCGCCGCGCCTGCTCACCGGCTCACACTACGACACGGTTCGCAACGGCGGCAAATACGATGGCCGCCTGGGCATTTTGGTGCCAATGGCGTGCGTGCGCACGTTGCATCAACAGGGCCGGCGACTGAAGCGAGGTATCGAAGTTGTGGGCTTTGCGGAAGAAGAAGGCCAGCGCTTCAAGGCGACCTTCATGGGATCGAGCGCACTGGTTGGTGACTTCCAGGCGGACTGGCTCGATCAGGTCGATGCAGACGGCATCAGCTTGCGTGCTGCCATGCAAGCCGCCGGCCACAGCGCCCTGCTGCCAGACATTCAAGCCTTGAAGCGCGATCCCGCTCGCTATCTGGGCTTTGTTGAAGTGCACATCGAACAAGGCCCCTGGCTTGATGAGATCGATCAACCACTCGGTGTGGTCACCGCCATCAATGGCAGCGTGCGCTATGCAGGCGAGGTCATCGGGCAAGCCAGCCATGCCGGCACCACCCCCATGGACAGGCGCAAGGATGCCGCGGCAGCCGTGGCTGAACTGGTGCTATATGTAGAACAACGCGCGTCCTGGGATACCCACTCCCCCAAGGGGCCATCAGTCGGTACGGTGGGCATATTGCAGGTGCCTGCAGGCTCCGTCAATGTGGTACCAGGACGATGCCAGTTCACGCTGGACCTGCGTGCACCAGACGATGCGCAGCGCGATGCGATGGCCGCAGATGTACTCAAGCAATTGGCGGCCATTTGCGAACGCCGTGGATTGCGCCACGAGCTGACGCTGAGCATGCAAGCCTGCGCCGCACCGTCTGACCCGGCCTTACAAGCGCGATGGGAGGCCGCAGTCCTGGCCACCGGCCTGCCTGTTTTCAAGTTGCCCAGCGGCGCGGGGCATGACGCCATGAAGCTGCACCAGTGCATGCCACAGGCCATGCTCTTTGTGCGCGGCGGCAATGCCGGCATCAGCCACAACCCACTGGAAACCATCACCAACGACGACGCGCAACACTGCGTGGACGCCTTCATGCACTTGCTGGAGCAACTGTGAGCACCCTACAAGCCACTGCACACGACACCTGGCTCGATCAATGGATCGATGCACACTTCGATGAAGAAGTGCGCTTTCTGCAGGCCTTGGTACAGGTTCCCACCGACACGCCGCCAGGCAACAATGCGCCACATGCCGAACGCACAGCATCCTTGCTCCAGGCATTTGGCTGGCAGGCCGAGGCCTACCCTGTGCCGCAAGCGGATGTCAAAGCTTATGGCCTGCAAAGCCTCACCAACCTCATTGTGCGACGCCACTTTGGAGAAGGCGGGCGCACCATCGCGCTCAACGCACACGGTGATGTGGTCCCACCAGGCGAAGGCTGGACGCATGCCCCCTATGGAGGCGAGGTGGTGGATGGACAACTCTACGGTCGTGCAGCAGCAGTCAGCAAGAGTGACTTCGCCACCTATAGTTTTGCGCTTCGTGCATTGGAGGCGCTGGTTGCGCAAAACGAGGGCCATGCGCTGAAGGGCTCAGTCGAACTGCACTTCACCTACGACGAAGAATTTGGCGGGGAACTGGGCCCCGGGTGGCTGCTCAAACAAGGCCTGACCAAACCGGATTTGTTGATCGCGGCAGGCTTCAGCTACGAAGTGGTCACGGCTCACAATGGCTGCTTGCAAATGGAAGTGACCGTGCACGGGCAGATGGCTCACGCGGCGATCCCGCACACGGGCATTGATGCTTTGCAAGGCGCCGTCACCATCCTCAACGCCCTGTATGCCCAAAACAAGATTTACCAGGGCACCGCATCCGGCGTGCCCGGCATCAAGCACCCCTATCTGAACGTGGGCCGCATCGAAGGGGGCACCAACACCAATGTGGTGCCCGGCAAAGTTGTCTTCAAGCTGGATCGCCGCATGATCCCCGAAGAGAACCCGGTTGAGGTCGAGGCCGATATCCGGCGCATCATCCAGGACTCAGCGTCGACCTTCCCAGGGATCCGCATCGAGATCAAGCGCCTGCTGCTGGCCAACGCCCTGCGCCCTTTGCCAGGCAACGAGCAACTGGTTCAGACCTTGCAAAAGCACGGCGAAGCCGTCTTCGGTGAACCAATCCCCACCAGCGGCACGCCGCTTTACACCGA
>NZ_SCTN01000497.1 GCF_004297345.1 Aquabacterium sp.
TCTTGGTAGTTGCTCATGCGGTGTCCTTTGTGGCCCCGGTGTCAGGGGCAATGAATACTTATTGTGAAAACCAGTGGTCACTGAGTCGCTGCTGGAAGGCTTTCCAGCCTGGCTAACATCAACCTGCTGCGGATTCTATACATAAAATAAATTTCATTGCAAATGCAATATGACTGGACGCGGAAATCCGGTGTCCGATTGCATCTTATATACTTGGTTCGCCCTATTGACCTGTGACCGTTCATTGCGACGCGACATAAGTAGTAGTACCTAGGTGTTGACCAGCGGTGGTATTACGGATTTTGCAGATTGAGGCGGCTTGCTTCTCTGGATACAACTTCACCTAACTGGACGACAGCCAGTGCGTAATAGCTGGACTGGTTGTAGCGCGTGATAGCGTAAAAATTGGTGGTGCCCGCAATCAGGGTTGGAACGTTGCGGCCGTTTTGCAGGAGAACCAAGGCCAGTTGGCCCGGGTGATTTTGTCCGGCATCCGACAGTGATGCGCCCAAAGCGCGCATGTCCGATGCCGAGAAACTGGGCAGGATATCCGGCTCGAGCAGTTTCGCCAGTGCTTGTTCGTCCGTTGGTGGGGTGATATCAAAATAGGCTGGCCATTGTGCGTGCCAGCCGTGCTCAGACAGATAGTGCGCAACGCTGCCAATGGCATCAACCGGGCTGCGCAGCAAATCAATGTGGCCATCACCATCGAAATCCACCGCATATCGACGGATGGAACTGGGCATGAATTGCGGTAGGCCAATGGCGCCCGCATACGAGCCCAGAACGGATTCAGGATCCGTGCCTTGCTCCTGACACAGCTTGAGGAATTGGCCCAGTTCGGTTTTGAAAAACGCGCTGCGGTCACTGCGCCCCTTGGGGAAGTCCAGGCTCAAAGTGGCCAGAACGTCCAGCACCCTGAAATTTCCAGTCTGTCGGCCATAGATGGTTTCGACACCCAGTACCCCGGCGATGACGCTGGCCGGTACGCCATAGGTCGCCTCGGCACGTTTGAGATCCAGCTCATACGTTCGCCAGAAATTCACACCAGCCTTGATGCGAATGGGCTCAACAAAACGGCTGCGATACACCCCCCAGTTTTTGGCAGTACCTGTTGGCGCCGGCAGCATCAGCCGGGCGGCACTTTCCCGGTACCGCGCTTTGCCGATGACGCGCCATGTCCATTGGGGATCCAGATCCATGGCGGCGGCGAGTTCAGATGCCAACTGGCGCGCGTCGTTTCTGCCGGCATAACTGTCGGACAGCGTGGCGGGCTGGGTGTTGCTCGTGGTGTGAGTCGCTTGCGCCTGGATGTCCGGCGTGGCGATGGCCTTGGTGATCGCGCCCTGATCACCGCCATTGGTTTCGGTTGCTTGCTGTGCGATCGCGGCAGCCTCCTGTGAGGTGGGGGTATCAGCCGGGATTTTTCTGCTTGTACTGCAGGCGCCAATCAGCGTGCACAGCAAGGCCAGTGAACTGGCGCGTAAAAAAAGGGTGGGGGTACGGTGAGACACAGGTAGGGGCAACGATGCTGGATAGGCCTAGTTTGCCCGATCTCGCCGTTTGATTGCCCGCCATTGCTGGGCTTGTTGCTGAATCGTCTGGACCAGCGCATTGCGTTGGCGCCGAATCTCACCTGTGTGACCACTTTGGGGTGCGTAGCGCAAGGCATCCAGTTGCGTGAGTGCATCGACGATGGCATCCCGAATCGGCTGCAGTTTACCGATGGCATCTATATGGGCCATTCGCTCTGCCCAGCTCATGGCTGGGGCTGGGGCGGGGCTGCTGTCCGGCGGGGGCAGACCGATTGAGATCAGCGCACGGTGCACTTTCATCAGCGGGCGCCGCCATGGCGTGCGAGGCGTTTGAGGCCTTGTCCACCACAGCCAGCCTACGCCCAGCAGGCTGGTGCAGGCGATCACGATGCCGCACAGGCGGATCAGGTCCGTGGCGCTGGGGGAACTGAAGCCCCAGTCCTTGAGCAACTGCATCTGGCGATGGCGTGAGTACTGCAAGACCCACAGATTCCAGCGGTTGTTGCTGGCATCCATGTAGTTGCGCAGCCGTCCCCATAGTGCCGCATCGATGCCTGACAGGGCGCCGGGCAACAGGTTGTTGCGACGAAACGCCTGCCTGGGGCGGTCAATACGCTCGGGCGCTACTGCGGCTGTTGGATCAACCCGCACCCAGCCCTCGCCTGGTTGCCAGAACTCGGCCCAGGCGTGGGCGTCGCTGTTGCGCACAACAAACCAACCGTCTACCGGATTGATCTCTGCGCCCTGATAGCCCGTGATCACGCGGCTGGGCACGCCCATGGCTCTCATGATGACCACATAAGCGGTCGCATAGTGTTCGCAAAATCCTGCGCGGCGGTCCAGCCAGAACAGGTCAATCAAATTGCGCTCGGGGTGGCCGTCTGCGTCCAGGTAGGCATCGCCGGGCGTCATCGTGTAGCGATAGTTTTGCTGCCGGATGTACTGCAGCACTGCGTTGGACAAGCCTCTGGGGTCGGCGTTGGCCAACTCCGGTCGTTGCCTCAGCGCCATGGACCAGGCGATGGTTCGAGGGTTGTAGCCGGGTGGCAGTTGCAGCCAGTCTTGCAACAAGGGGCTGCCTTCCTTCGGTCCATGCTCGATTTGCATCCAGGCCTGGGCGTCGATCTGCACGCGATCGACCAGCGCTTGGGAGGCCGTCCAGTTCAGACCGTCCCGCGCGATCTGCAGCTCTGATTGAGGTGACGTCGGGGATGCCAGCAAGGTGCCGTCCAGCAGGGGCACGGTACTGACCTTGCTGGGCTCGATCGTGATTTGGTAGCGCGTGACCTGGCCTGCAGGCCGGGGTGGATACACCTCATCGGCACTGATCAGCGCTGGGTTGCGTGGTTTGGCCATCCAGTTGCGGCCATCAAAGAGGTCCAGCACCGGGCCTCTGAAATACAGATTGCTGGTCACTGGTGGGATGTCGATGAACTTGACGCGCATCGCGACCGAGTCGTCTTGCGCCAGTTCCGATACATGCCCCAGTTTGATCCGATCTGACAAGCCCGTGCGTGGCCCGGCATCTGCCGGCACGTTCCACAGTGGGCCAAGGCGGGGGAACAGCACATACAGCGCCAGCATCACCGGGATGCCCATGAGCACGCAACGCCACGCAATCTTCATGGCCGACCAGACGCTGGGCCGACCAAGTGGGCGTTGCGCCAGGACCAGCGAGGTGAGCATGCCCATCAGCACCACGATCATCAGCAAGGCAATCAGCAGGCTTTGCGAGTACAGGAACTGCGTCAGGATCAGGAAGAAGCCCAGCGAGGTCACCACAAAGGCATCTCTGCGTGCACGCAACTCCAGTGTCTTCAAGCCCGCTAGCAGGCACACCAGGGTCACGCCCGCTTCTCGACCGAACAAGGTGTGAAAAGTCCACACAGTCAGGCCCATGCCAATGGCCAGGCAGATCAGCAATACGGAGCGAGGTGGCAGCGGGTCGTCGCGCCAGGCCATGCGTGCGCGGACCAGGATCGCCACGGCCGTGCTGATGGATGACCACAACGGCAGGCGAGGCAGGTGCGGCAGGATGCTCAAGGTGAGCACAGCCAGCAGCCACAGCGTGTCGCGACCTTCCCGCGTGATCGAGGTTGCGGAGGGCCACTTCATTGCGGGCTCCGGGCCAAAGTGCTCGGGGCCCATACGGCCAGCGAATCCAGGCAATGCCGCAAATGATGCGCGCCCGCATTGCAATCGACTGTGGTGCCAGGCAGCCGCAGACCATAGAGTGGGCCTCGCGCGGAAGCATCCTGTTCCGCCTGAATCAGCCAACTGGCCAGTCGGCTTAGTCTGGCTTCGGCATCCAGCCCGGCCAGGCCGGGGCTTTTCTCAAAATCCAGCCAGAGATCGGGGCTGTGACCTTGCGCTGGCTCGCGGCTGACCAGGCCTGTCCCCGACGCCAGTGCCAGGCTGGATTTTTTCCAGGCGATCCAGCGCATGGGGTCGCCCCGTCGATAGTCGCGCAGGCCCTCCGGCATTTCCGATGCGACCGATGTGGCGCGTTGCGCATGCTCTGACGTTTCCAATCGGCGCCCTTGTGGCAAGCCCGGGGCATTGGCATCCAGCGCAGGCCAGATCAGCACGCGAGTCTGGGGCAGCCAGTACGCCCACGCACGGAACAGGCCCAGCGGGAAGCGCGTATCGATCGTGATGCGGGGCAGGGTCAGCCATCCTCTCTGCTGGGTGGCTACATCAACCTCCACGGTGCAATCGCTGCCGGGGCCCAGTTCTGCGTGCTGGGGCGTGCCTGGGCCTTCCATGGTGCCTTCAGGCGCTTTGGGCCCGGCCGTAACTTGCAGTCCAAAGCGCCCCAGCTTGCGGTGCTTGTTGCTCAAGGTGATGCCGACTCTCAGCACTTGCCCAGCATGCACGCTGCGCAAAGTGAGCAGCCGCAGGTTCACACCATGCAGATTGCCGTGGGTTTGATACAGCGCCGCCATCGAGGCCCCTCCCAAAAGGAAGCTCAATGCGTAGCCCAGATTGACCTGCTCATTGATGGACGCGAGCAGCAAAACAATGAACACCAGTGCAAAGGCCCAGCCTGCCTTGGTCGGCAGGATGTACAGATTGCGCTGCGTGAGGGTGAGCTGATCGCGTCGCGGCAGGCGGGCTTCCCACCAGGCGTTCAAACGCTGCCTGATGGCGCTCAGATTCAAGGGGCTTGGGCGCGTACCCAGCATCGCACGCACGCGGCTCATGGAACCGGTGTGGCCTCCAGCAAGGCCTGCGCTTGTGCGGTGGCGCTGCGGCCCGACTGGGGTAGCGGCATCAAGCGGTGCGCAACAGCTGGAATCCACAGGCTCTGGATGTCTTCCGGCGAGACGTGCTGGCGCCCCATGACCAAAGCCCGGGAGCGCGCCAGCTTCAGCAGCGACAAACCCGCCCGTGGGCTCAGGCCCAGTGCAAACCAACGACCATCCCGCGTGGCTGTGATCAGGGCTTGCAGATAGTCCAGCAGGCTGTCGGCTACATGAATTTCATCGATGCGTTGCTGCCAGTGCTGCCATTGCGAGGCCGTCATCACGGGCTGCAGATGGAGCATGGCGCCGCGGCGATCCTGTCCGGTCAATAGCGCGCGCTCGGCGCTCGGATCAGGGTAGCCCAGTGCCAGTCGCATGGCAAAGCGGTCCAGTTGCGATTCCGGCAAGGGGTGCGTGCCCAGTTGCTCGGACGGGTTCTGTGTAGCGATCACGAAGAAAGGCGAGGGCAGGGGGCGTGTTTCACCCTCTACCGAAACTTGCCTTTCTTCCATGGCCTCCAGCAAGGCACTTTGTGTCCGTGGGCCTGCCCGGTTGATTTCATCGGCCAGCAGTACATGCGCAAAAACAGGGCCTGGGTGGAAAACGAACGCTTCCTTTTGCCGCTCATAGACGCTCACGCCGATCAGGTCGGTGGGCAGCAGATCCGACGTGAACTGAATGCGTGCAAAGCTCAAGCCCAGGCTGCGAGCAAGGGCCTGCGACAAGGTGGTCTTGCCTACGCCAGGCACGTCTTCGATCAAAAGATGACCTGAAGCAAGCAAGCAGATCACGCTCAGGGTGACCTGCTCACGCTTGCCCACAATGATCGTGCTAACCTGATCAATGAGTTGAGTGATTTGCGAGCCCTTGACGGACGTGGCGGTGCCAGTCGGCATGGCGTGGTTCGAGTCGTTTCGCAACATGACGCGACATTACCTCAAACCCGCACGGCGTGCGGACCAAAGCTGACCCATGGCAACCGGCTATTTTTCACACTCTGACTGCCTGCATCACGACATGGGCAACGGACACCCGGAGTGCCCCCAGCGCATCACGGCCATTGAAGACCAGTTGCGCGCTCAGGGCCTGGATGTTTTGATGCTCTCGCCTGACGTGCCGCTGGCCAGTAACACCGATCTGGCGCTGGCGCATGACCTCAATTACGTGCTGACGCTTGATGATTTCCTGCAACAGCTGGAAGCCACTGGTGACACGCGGGCTCTGGATCCGGATACCTGGGCTTGTCCGGGAACCCGGGCGGCGACCTGGCGCGCAGCGGGTGCGGCCATCGCCGCGACGGATGCGGTCATCGACGGCAAGCTGGACAACGCCTTCTGTGCGGTACGCCCGCCCGGTCATCACGCCACCCATAACCAGACCATGGGGTTTTGCTTTTTCAACAATGTCGCCGTGGCGGCTCGCCATGCGCTGGACGTGCGAGGGCTCCAGCGCGTGGCGGTCGTGGATTTCGATGTGCACCACGGCAATGGCACTGAAGACATCCTGGCCGGAGACGACCGCGCCTTGATGGTCGGATTTTTTCAGCACCCCCTCTATCCCTATAGTGGTGCCGAGTCTCGTGCCGGCAATATGGTCAATATCCCTCTGCATGCGCGCAGCGATGGCAAGGTGGTGCGCGATGTGGTGGAAAGCTACTGGCTCTACCGTCTGGAAGACTTCCAGCCCGAGATGATCTTCATTTCCGCAGGTTTTGATGCCCATCGCGAAGACGATGTGGGTGGTTTGGGCTTGGTCGAGGCGGATTACGCCTGGATCACGGCGAAAATCATGGAAGTGGCAGCCAAACATTGCAAGGGGCGCATCGTTTCTTGCCTGGAAGGCGGCTACAACCTCAGTTCGCTGGCCCGCAGTGTGGCGGCGCACGTGCGAACCTTGATTGAAAATTAGCCCGCACCATTTACGACATGTCCGTGAGTTCCGCCCAGGTTACCCATCCCATTACGCCCGACGAACTGCTGCAATTGCTTGATGGCCTGCAGCAGCGCTCGGCGTTGTCCGAGGCGGGCATCATTCTGGGTTGCCTGGTGCTGTCGTGGGGCCTGCTGCGCCTGTGGCGCGGTGCGCAGGGTGATGCGCACTCGGTCTGGTTCGGGCGCAACATCGTGGACGGCGTCCTGTTCCCCGTGCTTGCATTGCTGCTGGCACTGGCTGCGCGCAGGGCTTTCCTCGGCATCCTGCCGCTGACTGTTTTCCGTCTGATCATCCCGGTTCTGGCCTCTCTGGCGGTCATCCGCTTGACGGTCAAGGTGCTCAAGGTGGCGTTCCCCTCATCGCAGACGGTGAGGGTGGTCGAGCGAACTGTGTCCTGGCTGGCCTGGATCGTCACCGTGCTGTGGGTCACGGGCGTCATGCCCATGGTGTTGAGCGAGCTGGAAGACATCACCTGGAAAATCGGCGCCACACAGGTCAGTTTGCGCAACCTGATCGAAGGCTCGCTGAGTGCCGTGCTGGTGCTGATCCTGAGCTTGAGCCTGTCATCTGCGATCGAGACGAAGCTGCTCAAAGGCGCGACGGACAACCTGTCTCTGCGCAAGATCGCGGCCAATGCCATTCGCGCCATCTTGCTGACCCTGGGGCTGATCATGGCCCTGTCGGCGGCGGGCATCGATCTGACGGCTTTGTCCGTGCTGGGCGGCGCCGTGGGTGTAGGCCTGGGCTTTGGCTTGCAGAAGCTGGCGGCGAATTACGTCAGCGGCTTTGTCATCCTGGCAGAACGCAGCCTGCGCATTGGGGATCTGGTCAAGGTCGATAACTTCGAGGGCCGCATCACCGATATCAACACACGCTATACCGTCCTGCGCTCCTCTTCGGGCCGGGAGTCCATTGTTCCGAACGAGTTGCTGATTACGCAAAGGGTGGAAAACGCATCCTTGGCCGACAACAAATTGATGCTGACGACCATCGTCCAAGTCGCCTACGGCACGGATCTGAACCTCGTGATGCCCCGGATCAAGGACGACGTGGCGGCCTTGCCGCGTGTGGTGAAAGACCCCGGGCCCTCTGTGCATCTGTCCAATTTCGCGGCAGACGGGCTGGAGTTGACGATCGCCTTCTGGATCATGGATCCGGAAAACGGCCAGTTGGGTGCGCGCTCTGCTGTCAATCTGACCATCCTGGAAACACTCAACAGCATGGGCGTGGACATTCCATTTCCGCAGAGGGTTGTGCATCAGGCGCGCGTCGCTTGAGGTATCCTCCGCCGCACGATGAGCTTTCCCATTCCTTTTCCCAGCCGGGAGAACGCGCCCTTCCTGGGTTTGGTTCTGCTGGCCTGTTTGCTGGCGTTCACCTGGCAAGGCCCCCTGGCGGCGTCCCTGGTGGCCGTGGCAGGCGTGCTGGCGCACCTGGTCTATTTCCGTGATCCGCCACGGGCCATTCCTGCGCAGGCAGGTGTGGTGCTGTCTCCCGCAGACGGCCGCATCGTGCGCATCGAAAAAGCCCGTGATCCCTATGCCAACCGCGACGCCCTGCGCATCAGCGTGTTCATGAGCCTGTTCAGCCTGCATGGCAACCGCGCCAGTGTGGATGGTGTGATCCGGCAGGTCGAGTACATTCCCGGCCAGCTGGTGAACACCGATCTGGACACCGCTTCTCGTCATCATGAGCGCAACGCGGTCGTGATCGAATCCAACGGTCAGTTGGTGACCCTGGTGCAGGTGGCGGGCTTGATCGCACGCCGGATCCTGTGCTGGGTCAAACCTGGCGACACGCTAACCCGTGGCCAGCGATATGGCCTGATCCGTTTTGGCGCGCGGGTTGATGTCTACCTGCCGCCCAACGCCGTGCCCAAGGTCGCCCCAGGCGACAAGGTCTCGGCCACTACCACCATTCTGGCAACCCTGAACAAGGCTTGACTGTGCAACCTGTTTCCCCGAAAGAGGCCGATCCCAGCGTGGATCTGAGTCTGGATGATGCTGATGACGTGCCTCGTCCGCGTCGCAAGGGCGTCTATATCCTGCCCAATCTGTTCACACTGGCGGCATTGTTTGGTGGCTTCTATGCCATCGTGATGGCCATGAATGGCCATTTTGACCAGGCCGCTGTTGGCATCTTCTGCGCGATGGTGCTCGATAGCCTTGATGGCCGGGTCGCCCGCATGACCAACACGCAAAGCGCGTTTGGCGAGCAGATGGACAGCCTGTCCGACATGGTCTCCTTTGGCGCAGCGCCTGCCCTGATCGTCTACGAATGGGCGCTCAAGGACATGGGCAAGCTGGGCTGGATCGCCGCCTTCGTGTATTGCTCGTGTGCGGCTTTGCGTCTGGCGCGCTTCAACACCAATATTGCCGTGGTGGACAAGCGCTTCTTCCAGGGCTTGCCCAGCCCGGCTGCAGCCGCTCTGGTCATGGGGTTGATCTGGGTCGTGACCGATATGGGTGAAACCGCCCGTTCCCTGCACGGCATGGTGTGGCTGGCTTGTGGTTTCACGCTCTACGCGGGGCTGACCATGGTCACCAATATTCCGTTCTACAGCTTCAAGGATGTGAACTTCCGTCGCACGGTGCCCTTCGTTGCCATCGTGGCCATTGCGCTGGGCATTGCCGTGATCACCATTCATCCGCCCATCGTGCTGTTCGGGGTGTTCGTGACTTACGGTTTGTCGGGG
>NZ_SCTN01000498.1 GCF_004297345.1 Aquabacterium sp.
ATCGCGGCGCAGGGTGTTGACGGCAGAGGCCGGCACGAACCAGGGCTGGCTGGTGGCCAGTGTCACGTCGTTGGCCGAGAAGATGGTGGCGCCCAGCTTGCCCAGGTTTTCGTGCAGGCTGGCTTCTGATTTCTCGGCGTTTTGGGGCGCCTGTTTGTCGCAAGCCACGCTGGCCTCACCCACGTTGCCGTTTTCGTCGGTCACGCTCAGGCGCAAGCCATCGGCCGTGTCGCTCAGGCTCATCCATACACCGATGCGGCGCTCGGACGACTTCTTGGCCAACTGGTTTTCCCAGGAGCGGTCACCGTTGCGGTTGATGGCCACGCCCACCTTCAGATCCTTGAGCGTGCTCATGTCTTCATTGGGGTACACGCGCCAGATGCGGCCGGCCTTGCCGATGGGCTCGACCACATTGATCTTCATGCCCACGATGTCCTTGGTCAGCGTCAGGTAGTTGACGCCGTCGCCGTTGCTCATGCCCGCAGCTTGCTGCTCTTCGTTCAGGGCGATGTCGAACCACTTGTCACCGATCTTGGCGACTTCGCCAAGGGGCAAGCCCAGGAACTTGGGAGACTCGAACGCGCCGATGTCTTCCTTGCGTCCATTGACGAAGTAGTCGGTGGCGCCGCGGTTGAAGTTGCGATCGGGATCTGGCTGGAAGTAGAACGTGCATTGACCAGATGCTGCAGGTTGCAGCTCGGGGCGGGCTTCAAGGATCTCGTCGAGCAGCACGCGGTAATGCGCCGTGATGTTCTTGACGTAACCCATGTCCTTGTAGCGGCCTTCGATCTTGAAGGAGCTCACGCCCGCGTCGATCAGGGCGTTGAGGTTGGCACTCTGGTCGTTGTCTTTCATCGAGAGCACGTGCTGCTCAAAGGCCACGACCTGGCCTGCGCCGTCCATCACGTTGTAGGGCAGGCGGCAGGCTTGCGAGCAATCACCGCGGTTGGCACTGCGGCCCGTGTGCGCATGGCTGATGAAACACTGGCCGCTGTAGGCCACGCACAAGGCGCCGTGGATGAAGAACTCGATGGCGCAATGCGTGTTGGCCGAGATGTCCTGGATCTGCTTGAGCGTGAGTTCGCGCGCCAGCACGATCTGGCTGAAACCGCTGTCTTGCAGGAACTTGGCCTTTTCAACGGTGCGGATGTCTGTCTGGGTGCTGGCATGCAACTGGATGGGGGGCAGATCCAGCTCCAGAATGCCCATGTCCTGCACGATGAGGGCGTCCACACCGGCGTCGTACAGCTCCCAGATCAGTTTGCGGGCTGGTTCCAGCTCGTCATCGCGCAAGATCGTGTTGAGCGTCGTGAAGATCTTGCTGTTGTAGCGGTGGGCGTGCTGCACCAGCCGGGCGATGTCGGACACCTCGTTACTGGCGTTGCTGCGCGCGCCAAACGAGGGCCCACCGATGTAGACCGCATCCGCGCCATGGTTGATGGCTTCGAAGCCGATCTCGACGGTTCGGGCGGGGGCAAGCAGTTCAATTTCGTGGCGGGCGAGGGACATGAGGCAAGGTGCGAAAGAGCAAACCGCCGATACTATCGCCATGCGCTCCTCAAAAGGCCATTCCCCTGCAGATTCAAGTAGTTCGGCATCCCTTGAAAGCGGGATGCCGCGTGGTCGCGTTGCATCTGGTGCAAGCCGCTACGACCGGCTGGACGCCTTGCGCGGTTTCGCGCTGATCTGGATGGCGTTTTTCCATTTCTGCTTTGACCTGAGCAACTACCGCTTGCTGGACGCCAATTTCTACAGCGATGCGCTGTGGACCAATCAGCGCACCTGCATCCTCTCGCTGTTTCTGCTATGTGCGGGGGCAGGGCAGGCCGTGGCAACGTCTCAGGGGCAAAGCTGGCAGCGTTTCTGGCGCCGCTGGGCGCAGGTCGTGGGCTGTGCCGCCTTGGTGAGCCTGGGCAGCTGGTTCATGTTTCCCAACAGCTTCATCTACTTTGGCGTGCTGCATGGCATGGCCGTGATGTTGATCATCGCGAGGCTGACGGCGCCGTTGCGCGCCTGGCTGTGGCCTATGGGCTTGCTGGCGATCGCCTTGCCGCGCTTGGTGGCCGAGCCCTTCTTTGACTCTCGCCTGACCAACTGGGTGGGCCTGGTCACGCACAAGCCCATCACGGAAGACTACGTGCCCATCCTGCCCTGGCTGGGAGTGATGTGGTGGGGGCTGGCTGCCACGCAGTGGATCCTGGCGCATCGGCCGGGTTTGTTGTCCTGGGCGATCGCATCAAGCCAAGGGAAAGCCCTTGATTCAGGCGACAATGGCGACCTGGTTGCCCCCATGCGTCAACTCAGGCAAAGCCTGGCCTGGCTGGGCCGCTGGAGCCTGACTTTTTATATGGTGCATCAGCCTGTGCTGATCGGTGGCCTGATGGCGTGGATGACGCTCACCGGACGGCCCATACCTTGATGGCGCTGCGATCCGTGTTGGATCGCCGGCTGCTTTGTTCGCTGACCTCTTTGCCGACTTATCCCCAATGACTTCCGCCATGACCCAAGACGAACTCAAGACCCTGGTGGGCCGCGCTGCCCTGGATTACGTTCAACCCGGCAGCATCGTGGGTGTGGGCACGGGCTCGACGGTCGACAAGTTCATTGACGCGCTGGGCGAAGCCTTGAAGGCTGATCCTGCGCGTGTGGCCGGCGCCGTGTCCAGCTCGGTTCGCAGCACGCAGCGCCTGGAAGCGCTGGGCATCAAGGTGCTGCCGTCTGAATCGGTGACGGCTTTGGGTGTCTACATCGACGGGGCAGACGAGATCGATCACCAGGGCAATATGGTCAAAGGGGGCGGTGCCGCCTTGACCCGCGAGAAGATCGTCGCCGATCTGGCCGAGAAGTTCGTGTGCATCGCCGACGAGTCCAAGCTCGTGCAGACGCTGGGCAAGTTCCCGCTGCCTGTCGAAGTGATCCCGATGGCCGCGGCGCAAGTGATCCGCGCGTTCGCCAAGCTGGGCGGTACAGGCAAGGTGCGCGAAGGCGTGACGACCGACAACGGCAATGTGATCGTGGACGTGACCGGCCTGAGCATCAGCGAGCCCGCGCAGTTCGAATCCGACATCAACCAGTTGCCCGGTGTGGTGACGGTTGGCGTGTTCGCTCGCAACAAAGCTTCGGTGTGCCTGCTGGGCACAGCGCAGGGTGTCAAGACGCTGAGTTTCTAAGCGGCGAGGCGACATGCAGATGTCGCCGATCCGTGTAGAGGGCCTCAGCTTTGGTCGCGCAGATAGCGCCAGGCACCAGCACCTGCGGCTCGCCCTGAGGCCATGCTGGCCGTGAGCAGATAGCCGCCCGTGGGCGCTTCCCAGTCCAGCATCTCGCCGCAGCAGAAAACGCCTTCCCGGCTCTTCAACATGCCATTCGAATCCAGCGATTCGAAGGTGAGGCCACCCGCCGTGCTGATGGCCTCGTCGATCGGGCGAGCCCGGCACAGCGTGAGCGGCAGGGCCTTGAGGCGCTCGGCCAGCGTGGCTGGGTTGTTCAACTCTTGCGGCGTCAACAACTCATGCAGCAAGGCCATCTTCAGGCCTTGGATGCCGAGCCGGCTCTTCAAGTGCGTGGACAGGCTGCGTGGGCCTCTGGCGCGCGATGTTTCCGTCAGGACTTGCTGTGGCGTATGCGAGGGCAAGAGATCCAGATGGATGGTGGCTTGGCCTGATGCGTCGATCTGGTCGCGGATGCGGGCCGAGAACGCGTAGATCAGGCTGCCTTCCACACCAGTGTCCGTGACGACAAATTCACCTTGCTGTCGCGTTTCCTGGCCTTGCTCATCACGCATGGCAATCAGCACGGGCTTGATGGGCTGCCCTGCAAAACGCTCACGCAGGTGCATGCTCCAGCCTTCGCGCTGCAGGCCGGTTGGTGCCACGTCAAAGCCGCAGTTGGAAGGGCGCAGCGGTGCGATGGCCGCCCCTGTATCCGCCAGGTTCTTCACCCAGGCGCCGTCCGAGCCCAGTCGGGCCCAACTGGCACCGCCCAGCGCCAGCACGGTAGCCGAGGCGTGATGCACGGCTTCACCTTGCGGTGTGGTGAAGCGAAGGCCACCGTCATCGGTCCAGCCCTGCCAGCGGTGGCGCATGTGGAAACGCACACCCGCCTGACGCAGGCGATGCAACCAGGCGCGCAGCAGCGGCGCAGCTTTCATGTCTGTGGGGAAGACGCGGCCTGACGTGCCCACAAAGGTCTCGATACCCAGGCCCTGGGCCCAGTCGCGCAGATCCGCTGGCGTGAAGGCTGACACGAGTGGCTCCAGATCACCTTGCCGCTCGGCAAAGCGCGTCATGAATGTATCGAGTGCTTCAGAGTGCGTGAGGTTCAAACCACCTCGGCCAGCCAGCAGGAACTTGCGTCCGACCGAGGGCATGGCGTCATACAGATCGACGCTGGCACCCTGGTTGGCCAGCATTTCCGCGGCCATCAGGCCTGCGGGGCCGCCACCAACGATGGCGACAGACGAAGTCGAGGGCGACGTGCGCTTGGCCGTCGCTTCAGGGGATGGATTGCTCAAAATCAGAACCGGAAACCAGGCGGCGAAGTGCCCGCGGGTGCATTGTTGTTGGAGTCCGTTCCGGGAACGGCTTTGCTTGGCGCGGATGAGGCCTTGGGCGAAGCCGGCGCCATCGGTGCCATGGGGGTGGCTTCAGGCTGGCGGTAGTTCAGAGGCAACACAGACTTGGCTGGATAGCCTGCTGCATCGACGTAGCTGGTCCACTCCGCCTGGTTGTAGCCAAGCAATTGCTTCTGGCCGATGCGGGCCGATGGCAATTGATCCGTGCCCTCCTGCTTGAGGTAGGCGCGTGCGTCGTCCGACGTTGCCACTGTTTTTTCCACGAAGGGCACGCCGCGCTCCTTGAGCATCTGGCGTGCGACATCGCAGGCATTGCACTTCGGGCCGGTGAACAGGCTCACGGGATAGCGACCGACCACGCGTTGCAACTCGTAAGGCAGGCCTTCTGTCGATGCTGTGGCGCCATTGGCCTTGATGGCCTGCACGGGTTTGTCGCTGGGCGCGCGGTCCGTGTAGGTGATGCGGCCGTCAGGACCGACGACCTTGTAGAGCGCCCAGGCAGGTGTCGTCACCTGGCAGGCAAATGCGGCCAGCAGCAGGGAAAGTACAACGCGATGCATCTTGTTCCTGTCTTGTTGATCAGCTCATGCCTTGGTGCCGCAGCAGGGCGTCGATCTGGGGCTCGCGGCCGCGGAAAGCCTTGAAGTTCTCCATGGCCGAGCGACTGCCACCTGCTTCCAGAATGGCATTCAGGTAGCGGCGGCCCACTTCCGGATTCAACACGCCCGTGGCAGGTGTGGCGGCTTCTTCGAAAGCGGCATAGGCATCCGCAGAGAGTACCTCAGCCCACTTGTAGCTGTAGTAGCCCGCGGCGTATCCACCTGCAAAGATATGTGAAAAGCTGTGCTGAAAACGGTTGAATGCGGGCGGGATGTTGACGGCCACTTCCTGGCGCACTTCGTCAATCACGCTTTGCACATTGCTTTCACGGCCTGGCTCGGCATGCAGGCGCATGTCGAACAGCGAGAACTCGACCTGGC
>NZ_SCTN01000499.1 GCF_004297345.1 Aquabacterium sp.
CGCGGGCTTCTTGCAGCGTGGCGAAGGCTTCGCCAAAACGCTGGGCCACGTCACGGGCCACGGCCTTGTCGCCATCGGCCATGACGTTGAGGTCAGCGCCCGCGCTGAAGAACTTGGGGCCTTGGCCGGTCACGATGATGGCGCGCACTCGCTGATCGGCATTGAGCTTTTCCACCGTGGCCTTGAGCTGGCGCAGGCCGTCGAGCGACCAGGCGTTGGCGGGCGGGCGGTTGAGCGTGATGGTGGCGATGGCGCCGCTGGCGTCGATGTCGAGTTCGATCATGGTGATGAAACAGCAGGGATAAGGGAGGAAAAAATCAGGCTGGGATCTCGATGGCCATGGCCGTGGCTTCACCACCGCCAATGCACAGCGAGGCCACGCCACGGCGGCCACCTGTGCGGCGCAAAGCATGGATCAGCGTGACGATGATGCGGGCACCCGTGGCACCGATCGGATGGCCGAGTGCACAGGCGCCGCCAGCCACGTTGACCTTGTCGTGCGGCAAGCCCAGCTCGCGCATGGCATGCAGGGCCACGATGGCAAAGGCTTCGTTCACTTCGAACAGGTCCACATCGGCGGCCTGCCAGCCAGCCTTGTCCAGCACGCGCTGGATGGCGGGCACGGGAGCCGTGGCGAACTGGCCCGGCTCAGCGGCGTAGGTGCTGTGCGCCACGATGCGGGCGAGCACCTGCTGGCCGCGTTGCTGCGCCACGCTGGCACGCGTCAGCACGAGTGCTGCGGCACCATCAGAGATCGAGGCCGAGCTGGCCGGCGTGACCGTGCCATCCGGGCGGAAAGCCGGCTTGAGTCGGGTGATCTTGTCGGGCTGGCACTTCGATGGGGTTTCGTCCTGGCTGATCACCACCGCTTCGCCGCGGCCCTTGAGCGTGACGGGCGTGATCTCATCCTTGAACAACCCAGCCTCGACGGCGGCACGGGCGCGCAGCACGGAGTCCGTGGCATAGGCGTCTTGCTGTGCCCGTGTATAGCCTTGCTGCTCGGCGACCTGATCGGCGTAATGGCCCATCAACTCACCACCATAGGCGTCTTGCAGGCCATCAAAGAACATGTGGTCGATGGTGCGGCCATGGCCCAGGCGCTGGCCGGCACGTTCGGCTGGCAGCAGATAGGGCGAGTTGGTCATGGACTCCATGCCACCGGCCACGAAGAAGTCGGCCACGCCGGCACGCAACTGATCGTGCGCGAGCATCACGGTCTTCATGCCGGAGCCGCACATCTTGCTCAAGGTGGTGGCGCCAACCGAGTTGGGCAACCCAGCTGCAATAGAAGCCTGCCTGGCAGGTGCCTGCCCCAAGCCAGCCATGAGGCAGCAGCCCATCAGCACTTCGCCGATCTCGGCGCTGCCGGACAGACCCGCCTGCGCCAGCGCACCGGCAATCGCCGCACCACCCAAGGTGGCGGCATTCGTGGATTGGAACTGCCCCTGAAACGCGCCGATCGGGGTGCGCGTGGCACCGACGATGACGATGGGGTCTGTTTGTTGTGCGCTCACCGCGTCTCCTTCAGTGTTGCTCTGAACAGACCAAGAGGATGCCACGAAGGACGCCGTGAACGACACATCTGTCTCATGCAGTCCCTTCGCTGTCCGGAAACTGACCTATATCGAAGTGCTTATGCCAAAAGAAAACCACTTGCGCCAACAAGACTGACGGCCGCTTGACATTCAACGGGTATCCCCCAACAGGTGATATCCGAATCACTTACATCTGTCGTGAAACATAGACTGATTCGGCACATCAACAAGCCTTAGGGCCAGCGGCGCCGTCAGAGCACCGTGGAAGACAACTGGAGAAGACATGAGCAAGCTTTGGAGCGCACTGCTGGGTGCCGGACTTTCCTTGAGCGCGGTCAGCGCCTCGGCCGCCATCACCTGTCAGCCCGTGGCACCAGGTGAGGCCTATACCGGCTACCTCACCAGCCCCGGCAAGATCAACCCGGACAACGGCACCTGCTTTGTCAACAAGCTCTCGCTGACCACGCATGACGGGGTCAAGCTCACTGCCAATATCTTCCTGCCCAAGATCAGCAGCCCTGATCAGAAGTTCCCGACCATCATCATGGTCAACAGCTGGGTGTGCCCCGACTGGGAATACATCGGCCAGGCCTACAAGCTGGCCAAGGACGGCTACATCGTCATCGAATACGCCTCGCGCGGCTGGTGGAAATCGGAAGGCATCACCAGCGTGGCCTCGCCGGATGACATCAAGGACGTGAGCGACATCGTGGATTGGCTGGGCGCCAATGTGCCCGTTGACCAGGCCAACATCGCCATCAGTGGGATCTCTTACGGCGCTGGCATCTCGATACTGGGCCTGGCGCGCGAGCCACGCATCAAGACGGCTGCTGCGCTGTCGGGCTGGGCCAGCCTGGAAGAGCAGCTCTACTTCCAGGAAACGACCAACAAGTCCAACCTGAACCTGCTGGTGGGTGTGGCGCCGATTGCCGGCAAGCTGGACCCTGAAGTCAAGGTGCTGCAGGCTGACTTGCTCAACCCGGACACCACGCAGCAACGTGCCGACGAGATTCGTGCCTGGGCTCGCCCACGCTCGCCGCTCAACGAAATCGACAAGATCAACGCACGCCGAGCACCCGTGTTCCTGAGCAAGAACTACTCGGACGAGATGTTCACGCCCAACTCGACGCTGGACATGTTCAGCCAGTTGCAAGGCCCCAAGAAAATCTTGCTGAACAAGGGCTGGCACGCCACGGCTGAGGCACTGGGTGCGCTGCTGGGTACGGACAACTACATCTACGACCAGGCGCATCGTTGGTTCGACTACTGGCTCAAGGGCAAGGACAACGGCATCGTGGCCGAGCCGCAAGTGGACATGGCCGTGGGCAATGGCTCGACCCGTGAACGCCTGGCCACCTGGCCGGATGCCACGGTCAAGAACATGACCTACTACATCGCGCCTCGTGGCGATGTGCGCTTCCAGCTGGACTGCTTCTGCACCAAGGGCATCAACGGCGCTTTGCAGACCTCACCCAGCGGCCTGATCCTCAATGACACGCTCAGCAGCTCTGGCGATACCGTGGCCACCACTGGCATTCCGCTGGTGAGCGAACTGCTCAGCGGCGTGGGCATCTTCCCGATCGCGGCGCCCGCCCTGGTCAACCGCGCCAATGGCGTGGTCTACAACGGACCCAAGCTGGGCAACACGCTCAAGCTACGCGGCATCCCCAAGGTGCAACTGCAGATGCGCCCTGCTCAGGCACAAGCCCAGGTGATCACCTACCTGTATGACGTCGACGAGTTCGGCATCGGCAAGCTGATCACGCACAGCGCACGCTCGGTGCACTGGGCCACGCCCGGCAAGACCATCAGCTTCCCGATGGACTTCCACATGATGTCGTACGACGTGCCCAAGGGCCACCGCCTGAGCCTGGTCATCGACACCAAGGACCCGCACTATGCGGCAGCCAACAAGACCGACTTCAAGCTGGATCTGGTCTTCAACGCCAGCACCCAAGCCACTTTGACGATCCCTTATATCAACTAAGCGGATCACGGGGCGCCCGGCCCCCACCAAATGCCGGGCCACTACAATTCCTGAACGGAAGCCCCGATGGCCCACGATTTGCATGATGGACATGCCAATCCGGGCCATCGGCCTTTCCACTCAGCATGAAACTTCCCGAGCAATTCGACCTCCTGCCTCAGGTCAGCAAATGGTTGCTGCTGGCCATCCTCGTGGCCATCCTGGCCGGCTCGGCTTCGGCCTTGTTTCTGGCATCGCTGGACTGGGCCACCGCCACCCGTGAATCACATCGCTGGCTGATCTGGCTGCTGCCCCTGGCCGGCTTCATCGTCGGCTGGATCTATTTGAAATTTGGGCAAAGCGTGGAAGGCGGCAACAACCTGCTGCTCGAAGAAATACACGATCCACAAAACGCCATTCCGCTGCGCATGGCACCGTTGATCCTGGCCTCCACGATCATCTCCCATCTGTTCGGCGCCTCCGTGGGCCGAGAAGGCACGGCGGTGCAAATGGGCGGCGCACTCGCCGATCAACTCACGCAGTTGTTCAAGCTCTCACCTCACGATCGTCGCCTGCTGCTGATGGCAGGCATCAGCGCGGGCTTTGCCTCTGTTTTTGGCACGCCGCTGGCCGGAGCTGTGTTCGGCATGGAAGTCCTGATGGTGGGCCGCATGCGCTACGACGCCCTGTGGCCTTGCTTTGTGGCAGCCATCGTCGCCGATCAGGTGACGCGCCTGTGGGGCATCCATCACTCGCATTACGCTGCGGGCCTGATCCCGTCTCTGTCGATGTGGGTGCTGATATCGGTGGTGCTGGCCGGCATGATCTTCGGCCTGATCGGCATGCTGTTCGCCAAGTCAGCTCATGGGCTCTCCGCCCGCATGAGGGCCTGGATTCCCTACGCACCCTTGCGCCCGCTTCTCGGTGGTGTGGTCTTCGCTGCGCTGGTGTGGTTTGGCGACGGCTGGCGCTACATCGGTCTGGGCCTGACACCTGTGGCCGAATCTTTCCAGCAAGCGGTGCCCGCCTGGGACTTCGCGGGCAAGATGCTCAGCACAGTCTGGTCACTGGGCTTTGGCTTCAAGGGTGGGGAAGTCACGCCGCTGTTCTTCATCGGCTCGACCCTGGGCAACACGCTGG
>NZ_SCTN01000064.1 GCF_004297345.1 Aquabacterium sp.
GGTATTTGGCAACCTGCTGGAAAACGCCGCCAAGTATTCGCCCGCCCACACCGATATCCACATCAGCGCCACACCACAAGGCACGAACATGCTGATCAGCGTGCGCAATGAGGGCGCAGGCTTTCCAGCGGACCGCCTGCCCACCATCTTCGGCGTGTTCGAGCGCGGCACGCCTGAATCCAGCATCCCCGGCGTGGGCCTGGGCCTGTCCATCTGCCAGGCCATTGTGGAAGCGCATGGCGGGCGCATCGAAGCCCTGAACCCGCCAGAAGGCGGCGCCGAAGTGCGCTTCATGCTGCCGTTGGGCAACCCGCCCACCATCGAGCCCGAACCTGAATCCGGCGCCAACCAGGAGGGCCAACCATGAGCGCGAACACCGCCCCCTTGAGCCCTACGGTGTTGCTGGTCGAAGACGACCCGCACATCCGCCGCTTCGTACGCTCCGCCCTGGAAGGCGATGGCTGCAAGGTGGCAGAGAGCGACACCATGCAGCAAGGACTGATCGAAGCGGGCACACGCAAGCCCGATATGGTGATCCTGGATCTGGGCTTGCCCGATGGCGACGGCAGCCAGTTCGTCAAAGACCTGCGTACCTGGTCCACGATGCCTGTGCTGGTGCTGTCGGCACGCGCTGCCGAGGTCGACAAGATCGACGTGCTGGACGCCGGCGCCGACGACTACCTGACCAAGCCCTTCTCTGTTGGCGAACTGCTGGCCCGTGTGCGCGCCATGCTGCGCCGCGCCCGCCGTGGCACCGACATCGAGCAACCCATCTGCCTGTTCGGCAACATCGAAGTGGATCTCATCCACAGGCAAGTGACACGTGGGGGCCTGCCTGTGCACCTCACGCCAATCGAATACCGCTTGCTGTGCGTCTTGCTGGCCCACACGGGCAAGGTCATGACGCACCGCCAGCTTTTGCGCGAAGTGTGGGGGCCGTCGTATGCTGACAGCAGTCACTACCTGCGCATCTATGTGGGCCATCTCCGCCAGAAGCTGGAAGATGACCCGGCGCAGCCCCGCTACTTTCTGACCGAGGTCGGCGTGGGCTATCGCTTTCAACCGGGAAACTGAAGGGATCACGACAATATGTCATCCGACCATCAAGGTGCATCACGTCTGGGGGCCTTGACCCTGGCTGCACTGGGCATTGTTTTTGGCGACATCGGCACCAGCCCCCTGTACGCATTCAAAGAAGCCTTCAACGGCCCGCACGCCTTGGCCATCTCGCCTGAAAACGTGTTGGCCACGCTGTCGGCGCTGCTGTGGGCGGTGCTGGTCATCGTCTCGATCAAGTACGTGTGGATCGTGCTGAAGTACGACAACGACGGCGAAGGCGGCGTGCTGGCGCTCACGGCCTTGGCACACAGGTTGACGCATGACGCACCAAGGCGGTCGTTGCTCGTCGTCAGTGCAGGCGTGTTTGCCGCCGCGCTGTTTTATGGCGATGCCATCATCACGCCGGCCATCTCCGTGCTGTCCGCCGTGGAGGGCATCAGCGTGGCCACACCAAGGTTCGAGCACTTCATCGAACCCATCACCATCGGCATCCTCATCGGCCTGTTCTTCATCCAGAAGAAGGGCACAGGCAGCGTAGGCCGACTGTTCGGGCCGATCACGGTCGTGTGGTTCCTGACCCTGGGCGGCATGGGCTTGCACAGCATTGCGCAAACGCCCATGGTGCTGCAGGCCGTCAACCCCATGCATGCGCTGAACTTCACGATCGCCCATCCGGGCAGCGCCTTCATCCTGCTGTCTGCCGTGTTCCTGGCGCTGACAGGCGGCGAGGCCCTGTATGCCGACATGGGTCACTTTGGCGCCAAGGCTGTGCGCCTGGGTTGGTACGGTCTGGTCTTCCCCTGCCTGATCATCAACTACTTCGGGCAAGGCGCGCTCGTGCTGCGTGATGCCCACATGGCCGAGAACCCCTTCTTCCTGATGGCCCCGCAAGCCCTGTTGATCCCGCTGGTGATCCTGGCTACTGCTGCCACCGTCATCGCATCACAAGCCACGATCTCAGGCGCCTACTCAATGACGCTGCAGGCCAGCCGCCTGGGTTACCTGCCGCGCGTGCGCATCCTGCACACCTCCGACAAGGAGAAGGGCCAGATCTACGTGCCCAGCGTGAACTGGCTGATGTTGCTGGCGGTGATCGCCCTGGTGCTGGCCTTCAAGTCCTCCGGGGCGCTGGCTGCTGCCTATGGCATCGCCGTGTCAGGCACCATGATCATCACGACCTTGCTGACAGCCTTCGTGACGCGCATCCAGGCTCGCACGCTGCGCCGCCCTACGCTGATCGCGCTGGGTGCCTTCACCTTGCTGGAGATAGGCTTCTTCATGTCCAACCTGAGCAAGCTGGGAGAAGGCGGCTGGTTCCCGCTCACGCTGGGCGCGATCATCTTCCTGATGCTGACCACCTGGAAAGAAGGCACTGGCCTGGTGGCCGATCAGCGCCGCAAGATCGACATCCCCATGGATGACTTCATCCACAGCCCTCGGCCCGACGTGCCACTCGTGTTTGGCACCGCGGTGTACCTGACATCCGATCCGACCATCGTGCCCAGTGCCTTGTTTCACAACCTCAAGCACTACAAGGTGATGCACCAGCAGACGGTGTTCCTGCATGTGCTCAATGACAACGCGCCCTACATCCACGATGACGAGCGCGTCTCGGTGAGTGAACTGGCTCCTGGTGCCTTCCGCGTCTCCGTGCGCTTTGGCTTCCGCGAAGAGCCGGATATCCCTGAAGCGCTGAAGCTGATCAAGCACCCGACGCTGTCGCTGGAGCCCATGAGCACAACCTTCTTCGTGGCCCGCTCCAGCATCGTGGATGGCCCCGGCGCCCTGCCCGCCTGGCGTTGTGCGCTCTACAGCTGGATGACACGGCAAGCGGAAGGTGCGGCTACCTATTACAGCCTGCCCGCCAACCAGGTGGTGGAGCTGGGCACGCAGGTCATGCTGTGATGCGCCTGATGCGCATCTTCAAACCGACGGGCACCATGGTCAGCGCCATGTGCTCGTCAGCATCACGCCCATCGGGTGTGTCCACACTGACGATGTCGAAGTGCTGCAGCAGCATCGCCGCCACGAGCTTGATCTCCAGCAAAGCCAGGTAACGCCCCGGGCAGATGCGCGGGCCCGCGCCAAAGGGCATGGACACGCGCTTGGCATGGTGTGGGGCCAGTTGCGTGGCCTCATCCAGCCAGCGCTCCGGCATGAAGCGCTGGGCTTGCGGGAAGGTGTCATCACTCAAGGTGTCGTGGCGCATCACCATGACCACGGACGTACCGGCACGGATCTGCACATCGCCCACCACCGTGTCCTTGAGCGCCTGCACCACATTGAAAGGCCCCACGGGCTTGATGCGCATGCTTTCGTGGATGCAGGCTTCGAGGTAATCCAGCCTGCCCAGGTCGTCGGCCGTCCAGTTATTCAGATCGCCCAGGCAGCTGTCGACCTCCTGCCGCGCCCGCTGCAAGGTATGCGGGTTGCGGCTCATCAGGTAGATCATCCAGGACAGGCTCGTGGCCGTGGTGTCCTCACCCGCCAGCAGCATGGTGAACACATTGCCCACCACATCGTCATCGCTCATGCCGCTGCCGGGTTCATCCGCCGCCACGATCATGGCCTCCAGCAGGTTGTGCGGGGCCGCTCGCCGAGCCGGATCCTGCAGACGCACACGCGCCTGGGCCATGAAGCCACGAATGGCCACGTTCACGGCTTTGACACTGCGGTCCAGGCGCCGATCACGCGGCAGCTTGAACCACTTCCAGTAGCGCACGATGGCGTGGGAGCGGCGCCAGATGGTCGGGAAGATCTGGTCCAGATGCCGCTGGATCACATCGTCGTCAGACTCGATCGTGTTGACGTCCATGCCAAAGGCCAACCCCGAGATCGCATCCACCGTGAAGCGCATCAGATCGGCCTGCAGATCGATGGCCTGGCCCTGTTGGGCCGCGAGTTCGAACCGGTCGCGCAAGCGCCCCGCCACTTTCAGCAAGGCTGGCAAATAGGCCCGCACCTGCCCTGGCGCAAAGCTGGCCATGACCATGCGGCGCTGTTTGGCCCAGTGCTCGCCTTCGGCCACGAACACGCCGTCCTGGATGCCCATCTCGGCCATGATTTCCTGCATGCGCGAGGGGCGGCGAAAGCCTTCCGGCCGATCGCGCAGCAGCGAGGCAATCACCTCGTGGTCGGACACCACCAACAAGGGAAAGCCGCCCAGGCGCACATGGATCATGGGCCCATAGCGCTTGACCCATGCTTCGACGTTCTGATGCACTTTGCTCAATTGCACCTGCAAGGCATTGCCCACCACCGGCCACTGAGGCGGCCCCGGCAGATCGCGCAAGCGGCGAACACGAGGTGCAGCACCAGGTTCTGGCGGCACGGACTGACGCGAGTGAGGCAGGAATGACAGCTTCATGCGCCGAACTATCTCCCTTTTCCGTGCCCCTGTCACTGACTGCAAACACCCATGAATTGACCCGTGCGCACGTGTCGGATTCGGCCCCTCGCAAGGCGTCCACTAAACTGGCGGCTCATTTCAGCATTCAAAGGACTCCCGCCATGGGCGCGCAGTGGAAAGCAAAACACAAGGATCTGGCAGCGAACATCAAGGGCCGGATCTTCGGCAAGCTGGCCAAGGAAATCATGATTGCCGCGCGCAACGGCGCTGATCCGGCTGCCAACGCCCGGTTGCGCCTGGTGGTGGAACAGGCTCGCAAGGCCTCCATGCCCAAGGACACGCTGGAGCGCGCCATCAAGAAAGGCGCCGGCCTCACAGGCGAAGCGGTGCACTTTGACCACGTGATCTACGAAGGCTTTGCGCCGCACCGCGTGCCGGTCATGATCGAATGCCTGACCGACAACGTGAACCGCACGGCCTCCGACATGCGCGTGCTGTTCCGCAAAGGGCAGCAAGGCACATCCGGCTCAGTATCCTGGGATTTCGACCATGTGGGCATGATCGAGGCCGAACCCGCCCGCGCTGACGCCGATGCCGAAATGGCCGCGATCGAGGCCGGTGCGCAAGATCTGGAGCCTGGTGACGAAAGCGTCACGCTGTTCCTGACTGACCCGACCGATCTGGATCTGGTCAGCCGCGCCCTGCCTGCTCAAGGCTTCACGGTGCTGTCGGCCAAACTGGGCTACAAGCCCAAGAACCCCGTAGACCCGGCCAGCCTCAGCGCCGAGGCGCTGGAAGAAGTCGAAACCTTCCTGGCGGCCATGGACGCCAATGAAGACGTGCAGAACGTGTTTGCGGGATTGGCAGGTTGAGTTTGAACGACACATCACGGGCCGATGCCGATACCCAGGAACTCGAACCCATCTACGAAGCGCGCCTGTGGCGTGACAACGGCTGGACAGCCAAGGTCGTCAAGAACGAAGACGATGACGGCTGGGCCGTTGAGATGATCAAGGATGGCGAGCCCGAGCCGGCCCTCGTGGGCCCCTGGACCATGGGCCGCGACAAGAAGAACCCAAAACCTTTGGATACGGGCGCCTTCAACACCCTGGTCAAGACAGCCTCGGAAGTGATCCGCCGCCATGAGCAGCAATTGCATGCCCAGCTCCACAAGAGCCAGGTCGTGCATTCGGCATCTGGCCAGATCACCGTGTGCCTGGACATCGTGCCCGACGAAGATGACCCGTATGCGATGCTGTCAGCGCAGGATCAGGGCGGCGAACAGCTCGCGCAGGTTCGGGTGGCGCCCAACTTCAAATTGACGCTGAGCAGCGCCGAGGCCTGGGTGGCGTCTGACTTTGTCAAACCCGGTCGGTGACAATCACGCCCCATGAACCAGCCTTCTACACCGCTGCTCGCCTGGCACTACACGCTGGGCGTTCACCTGCTTCGCATCCTCGAAAACGGCTACATCCTGCCGCAAGACACCCCGGAGACACCCGCCGTGGAGTGCCCGGTGGCCTGGTTCTCGCTGAGCCAGCAGCATGACCCATCTGCACTCAAGTCCATCCTCGTCAATGGCGTGGCGCAGCCGCCCACCCTGGCCGTGATGAAGCAATTGGGCAATGGCGTATATCGCCTGGGCATCAGCCCACGTGCACTGCTGGGCGGCGAAGCCTTGCGGCGCGAAGCACGCATCAGCAAGGCACGCTGGGCCGAATTGACCAAGCAAGCCAAGGCTTGCGGGGCCAACGTGGCGCAGTGGTTTGGCGCCATCGACCCCGTGGCCGCATCCGATTGTGTGATCGAGGTGCTCGGGGACGATGGGAAGTGGAAGCGGGTCGCTTCCTGAAGCGATTGACAGCGTGCGCTGACCTCAGTCCTTGAAGGTCGGCGTCTGCTTGCTCATGCCGGCCATCATGGCCGCCGTCAGGTCGTTGGACATGAGCATGGCCGCATTCCAGGTCGCGATGTAGTTCAGGCCATCGGCCACGGAATGATCGCGGCTGTAGTTCAGCATTTCCTTGGTGCCACGGATGGACAACGGTGACTTGGCCGCGATCTGCGCAGCCAGTTCACGCACGCCAGCCTGCAAGGCCTCGCGTAAGTCGTACACCTTGTTGACCAGACCGAGCGACAGCGCCTCGGCGGCATCCACCTTGCGGCCGGTGTAGGCCAGTTCACGCACGATGCCCTGGTTGCCGATCAGCTTGGGCAGGCGCTGCAAGGTGCCGACGTCAGCGGTCATGCCGATGTCGATTTCCTTGATCGTGAAGTAGGCGTCAGCCGATGCGTAGCGCATGTCGGTACAGCAGATCAGATCCACGCCACCGCCCACGCAGCCGCCATGAATGGCAGCCAGCACAGGCTTGCGGCAACGCTCCATGCTGGTCAGCGTGTCCTGCATGTCCAGGATGACGCGACGCAGGTTCTCGCGGGTGCGGGCTTCGCAGTCGTTCTTGATCTGGGGCAGCAGGCCCATCATCATCTGCAGGTCGATGCCCGAAGTGAAGTGCTTGCCCTCGCCTTCGATGATGGCCACGCGGGCGTCGACGTTCTCATCGATCCAGGTGAAGGCCTTGCGGATGTCCTGCCACATGGTGGCGTTCATCGCATTGGCCTTCTCGGGGCGGTTCAAGCGAACCACGGCCACATGGTTGTCCAGGCTGACGGTGACGGTTTCGAGTTGCATGGTTTGTCTCCTCGGCTGTCGCGTGAGGTTCTTTATTGATTGTGATTGGCCTTGTAGGCCGGCAGATAGGCGGCCAGGCGCGCGCCCATCTCGGCACCCAGTGCCTGCAATGCATTGAAGGGGCGGACCATGACTTCGAAATCCACGATCTTGCCCTCTTCATCGAAGCGGATCATGTCAATGCCCTTGAGCGACTTGTCGCCCACGCTGGCGCTGAACTCCAGCACCACGTTGAGCCCATCCTCGGAGACCAACGTGCGGTGGTATTCAAACTGCGTGAATACCTTCGACACGGTATTGAGGATGAGGTTGACAGCGGCCGCGCTTACATACGGCTTGAAGGCCATGGGCGAGCGGAACACGGCGTTGTCATGCAGGATCGTGGGCAACCTGCCCAGATCCTGCAGCGACACCATCTCGTGCCACAAAGCCAGTGAGGCCGCCGCAGCGGGCTTGAGTGCAGAAGGCGAACTCATGGTGTCACTCCAGGGTTGATCAACGCAAGGTCACGACAAGATCAAAGGGCCGCAGCCACTTCGGTACCTTGCTTGATGGCGCGCTTGGCGTCGAGTTCGGCGGCCACGTCGGCGCCACCAATCAAGGTCACCTTCTTGCCAGCGGCTTCCAGGCCGGCTTGCAGCTCACGCAAAGGCTCTTGCCCTGCGCACAGCACCACGTTGTCCACGGGCAGCACCACATCCTTGCCTGCCACGGTGATGTGCAGGCCGGCGTCGTCGATCTTGTTGTAGCTGGCGCCCGCGATCATCTCGACGTTGCGGTTCTTCAGCGAAGTGCGGTGAATCCAGCCTGTGGTCTTGCCCAGGCCGTCGCCCACCTTGCTGGTCTTGCGCTGCAACAGGTAGATCTGGCGCGGGGCCTTGTCCAGGTGCGGCTGCTTGATGCCGCCACGGTCCTTGTACTCCGAGTCAATGCCCCATTCGGCATTGAACTTGGCCAGGTTCAGCGCGGGGCTCTCGCCTTCGTGCGTGAGGTACTCGGACACGTCAAAGCCGATGCCACCGGCACCGATCACGGCCACCGTCTTGCCCACGGGTTTCTTGTCACGCAGCACGTCCAGGTAG
>NZ_SCTN01000500.1 GCF_004297345.1 Aquabacterium sp.
CCAGCGTCGCTTCAACCAGCATGCGCAGATTGATCAACTGATCCCGCAGGGCTTCGATCTCTTTGGAAAACGCCCCGCCCAGAGAGCGCGTGGCCGAACGGGCTGCGGCTTCCGTGCTGGCATCGATCAGGTCGGCAATGGCTTCGGCCTGCGCCAGGTCGATCTTGTCGTTGAGAAAGGCACGCTGGGTGAACTCACCAGGTTCTGCCAGGCGCAAACCAGGCAGGCGAGCCCGTTCGGTAGCGGGATCCACTTCGGCGGCGGCTTCCAGGCAACGCGCCAGCAAGAGCTGCATCACCACGGGGCCGCCATGGCCCTGCAACTCCAGCACGTCTTCACCGGTGTAGCTGTTCGGCCCGGGAAAGTAGATGGCCAGACCATGGTCCAGCGCTTCACCGCGCGCGTCCTTGAACGGGCCATACGTGGCCACGCGTGCTTGCAACTCGCGGCCACACAGTGCGTGAATCAGCGGCGACAGCCCCTGGCCCGACACCCGCACGATGCCCACAGCCCCTCGGCCGGATGCTGTGGCCACAGCCACGATAGGGACATTGCGCTCACGCCAGGACATCGATCCACACCTTCTTGCTTGCCCAAGCCCTGCAAATCGGACTTGGGGCCACCAACACATTGCCTTGAATCAACAAGTGGCCCCGATTGTCTCTTGTTGGCACCCTCACCTGCGGGAGTTTGGGCACAAACCCCGATGACGCCAGGCGCCCCCCGCCTCTAACCTCGCATCGCGTTACGGAAAGCATTTATGTTGAAGCGTTTTGTCAGTTGCTTGTTTTTGTTCGGCTCAGTGGCACTCGGTATCTACACCGTGCTGCATTTCAACTTCGATCCAAACAAGATCTTCACTCATTTCCTCGGCCCCTATTACGTCATCGCCACGGCAATGCAGTACATCTGGCCCGAGCAGCCTAATGATTTTGAAAAGGGCGAAGTCATCAACGACTGGTTGCACAACGGTGTCCTGATGGCCATCACAAGCTTCCAGAACTTCTTCATCCACACCCTGGTAGCGCTGACGGGCTCTGGCCTGCTGTTCAAGTACGGCGTGTTGCCCGAAAGCATGGCCGCGCACAATCTGCCTTTCTGGGGCCAGGTGGCCATCGCCTACCTGACGTTTGACTTCATGTTCTACGTCACCCACCGGATGGGCCATGAAATCGACTTCTTCTGGCGCCTGCACAGCGTGCACCACTGCGCCCACCGCCTGAGCGTGCTCAACGCCAGCCGCGCCCATCCGCTGGACCTGATCTGGCGCCGCCTGCTGCCCATCTTCGTGACCTTCCAGACCGGTGTCAGCCAGGAAGCCTTCATCCTCAGCGGCGTGATCGGCAGCGTGCTGGCCACCATCACCCACATGAACGTGGACTTCAGCTTCGGCCCGCTCAACTACATCATTGGTACCAACGAGCAGCACCGCTGGCACCACTCCAACAAGATCGAAGAGGCCAAAAACTACAGCGTCTTCATGCTGTGGGACCATCTGTTCGGCACCTTCGTCTACCGCCCGCAAGGCCAGGTTCGCCCAGCCAAGATGGGCTTGTTCAACGAGCACTACTACCCTGTGCACGCTTACCTGGGCCAGTTCTTCATTCCCTGGAAGTGGAAGAAGATGAAGGCCGATCAGTTCGCCCTGGACGCACAGCAAGCCAGCGGCGTCAAGCACACAGCAGGACACGCATCAGCCAGCCAGGCTGCCACCAGCGCCGGCAGCTCTTTCACACGCACCGCCTGAGTTACCCCTTCAGCACCGTTTCCTGACAAACGCCCCGGCATGAATGGCTCATGTCGGGGCGTTTGCCTTTTCATGCCTGTGTCACCTTCAAGTCCGAATATGGCATCAATGTTGCATCACGAAATTGACTGATCGCGACATTGAAAGGAATGCACCATGTTGGACCTCATCAACGATTACCTGCAACTCGGCGTCGAAACACACGGCGACGCTTCTTCTGTCTGGCCCCTGACCGTGGCCACGGTGCTGGTCGCCGCCATGATCCTCAAGCGCCAATCCCGAGACTGATCTTCGCAACCTCACGCGCGACTGTGAAGCAGGGTGTTTCACGTAGCGAAGTAAAGGAGGAGGGGCGGGCGCAGCCCGACCCGGGGGACATGAGCGAAGGGAAACACCCTGCTTCACAGTCCCCCCCTCCCACGCACCCATGAAAAAACCGCCTGGCTATGAAGCGCAGGCGGTTTTGCTTTGAGTACCGAAAGTCTGTTTACTTCGCGACACCCAACTGCTTGTTGATCATCCACTGTTGGGCAATCGACAGCACGTTGTTGGTGAACCAGTACAGCACCAGACCAGCCGGGAAGAAGAAGAACATCACGCTGAACAGCAGCGGCATGATCCACATCATCTTGGCCTGCACAGGATCCGGCGGCGTAGGGTTCAGCCAGGTCTGCAACAAGGTAGATGCCGTCATCAGCGCAGGCAACACGAAGAACGGATCCTTCACCGACAAGTCTGTGATCCAGGCCACCCAGGGCGCATTGCGAATCTCGACCGACGAAGACAGCACCGAGTACAAGGCAATGAACACGGGGATCTGGATCAGGATGGGCAGGCAGCCGCCGATCGGGTTGACCTTCTCTTCGCGGTAGATCTTCAGCATTTCCTGCTGCATCTTGGCCTGGTCGTCCTTCAGGTTCTCACGCATGGCCTGAATACGCGGATTGAGCGCTTTCATCTTGGCCATCGAGCGGTAAGCACTGGCATTGAGCGGGAAGAACACCGCCTTCAACAACACCACCAGCGCCACGATCGCCCAACCCCAATTGCCGATCAGGCTGTGCAGCTTGTCGAGCAGCCAGAACAGCGGCGCGGCCATGATGTGGGTCCAGCCATAGTCCTTGGTGTATTCCAGACCGGGGGCCAGATCCTTGAGCTTGTTTTCTTCCTGAGGGCCGACAAACAGCTTGGCGTCCAAGGACTTGCTCTGACCCGCAGCGATCTCGCCCAGCGGGAACAGCATGCCAGTGGCATACAGGTTCGTGCCGACCTTCTGCACGAAGAACTCGCGCGTGGTCTTGTCGTTCTGCAGCCAGGCGGAAGCAAAGTGGTGCTGAACCATGGCCACCCAGCCGTTGTCGTCCACCTTTTCGAACTCGACCTTGCCTTCTTCAATGTGCTTGAAGTCAGCCTTCTGGTACTTGCCCTTCTGGTTGAACACGGCCATGCCTGTGTAAGCCTGAGGACCACCCATGAAAGCCGGGCCGGACGGTGCCTTCGGTGCCGAACCGTCGCGCTGCAATTGCACATACAGCTGAGGCTTGATCGCTGCAGCCGACATGTTGACCACATCCTGCTTCACGTCAATGGCATAGTCGCCCCGCTTGAAGGTGTAGGTCTTAACCAGCTTGACGCCATTGACCGGTGCCGATTCCAGCTTGATGGCCAGCTCATTGGTGCCATCAGCCAGATTGCGCTCGGTGCTCAACACGGTAAACGGGGTCTTGTGCGTTGGCAACGCGCCTTCAGCCGCGTTCGCGCCGATCAGGCCTGACTGCGCCACATAGGTGTGCGTGGCCGTCTGATCCAGCACCACCATATTGGTTTCGTGGTTGTCCTGATCCCGGTGCTTGAGCAGCTCGACCTTCACCAGGCTGCCGCCCAGGGTGTCGATCGTGGCTTTGACCACATCGGTTGTGATGGTGACTTGCTCGCCTTGAACAGGCGCAACAGCCGACACACCGGATGCAGCCTGAGCAGCCGCACTTGGCACATCACCGGTCGATGCCATTTGCGTGCTGGCCTGAGGCACAGCCGCATCGGCACCCGAAGCGCCTGTGGCCACCACGGCACTGGCCGCAGGAGCAGGTGCGAACAAGGACGGTTGGCCGGTGTGGCGCAGCCAGCCATCCCACAACATCAGCAGTGAGACGGCAAAGACCGACCACAGCAAGGTGCGACGCAGATCATTCATGAGCGAGTTGAATCCGACGAGGGGTTGCAATAACGGGAAAACAGACGCGGCGCCACATCCGGCACCGGATCATGGCCACCTGGGCAGCCCGGGTGACAACGCAGCAGACGTCTGGCGGCCAGGTAGGAACCGGCGGCCGGACCATGGCGCTCCAACGCCTGCAGCGCATATTGGGAACAAGTAGGGGTAAAGCGGCAAGCCGATCCCAGCCAGGGGCTGAGAAAGAAGCGATAGCCACGCACCACGCCGATCAGCACCGCGTTCACGGCACGACACAGCACAGCGCGCATCATGCCGCACCTCGGCCATCGCGCGCGGGGCGCGGCGCAGATTCCGTCGTGGATCGCCCCCCCGCAGATGCAGGAGCGGGCGAGGCCAGACGTTGCCACAGCTCATCGAGCTCCTGGCGAACGGCCACTTTCAGGGCCTCTGAAGCCGCGCTGGGAAATTGCGTGCGGTCAAAAGGGGCACGCAGCCGCACCACCCAGCCATCGACCTCGGCGCCATAACGACCTTGGGCCATCACGGCAGGCGCATATCGACGCAGGGCTTCGCGTGCCTGATGGCGCATCAAAGACCGGGTCACTGAACGTTTTGCCTGTTTTTTAGGCAGCACCAGGCCCAGCCGCCAGCTCACCTGGCCGCCAGAAAGCTCACTGAGCGAGATGTCTGCCGCAAAGTCATCCACAAGCGCATGGGTGCCAGCCCCCTCTCCTGTTGACAACTTGGCAGATTCTGCCAACTGAGCTTCAGCCGGACGTGACAAAACCTGCGGCACACGAGGCAGCAGGTGCAACACGAAGTGGGGCGTGCGCGAAACCGGACGCGAGCCCAAAGCCCTCTGAAAATCAGCCGCTTTCAGACTCGGTGGACGCACGGTATGAGGAGATCGAAGTCGAAACAAAGCCGGGCACGATGAACGTTGACCCGGCTTCGTTCACGCCAGCACCAGGTGGATCATGTCTGATCAACACCCAGGCTGGACCATGGCCAGCATACGCGTTACCTGGCTTGCAGCCAGATCACGCACAGCCAGCGTCAGCAGCCTGAATTACAGGGCCAGACGCTTGCGGCCCTTGGCGCGACGCGAGTTGATGACCTTGCGGCCACCCTTGGTCTTCATGCGCACCAGGAAACCATGGGTACGGGCGCGGCGGGTCTTGGAAGGTTGATAAGTGCGTTTCATGATGGTCCTTCATGAGGCCGCAACGCTCAAGATCTCTTCAAGATCTCTCAAGGTAAGCCGCGGCTCAAGTCTTGTGTTTCTAACCTGTTGATGCAATTGCCAACAGGAATCCAGCCGGTACACGACCGGAGAACCCGCGATTACACCAGCTTTTTATCAATTGGTCAATGCCCCTTGATTTTGCTCGGTGGCCCCGCGTGAGGCCGCACGCGCTTGACGCTCGACTTGCGCACAAGTCACGCACAGGTCGCGCACTATTTGTCATCTTTTGACCCTGGGTAAAAATCTGTGGATAACCTGTCAATTTCTAGGCCCGGCGCGCTTAGAATTCGCGTCCCTAGGAAGGACTTGTCCACAAATGAGTGCCGCCGAATTACCTGCTTCTGCCCATCCGTCAGCAGCAGCTTCGAACTCCCCCGCCGATCTGGCCACACTGTGGCAGCGCACCTGCGAGCGCCTGGCCATGGAACTGCCCGAACAGCAGTTCAACACCTGGATCCGCCCTCTGCCACCGGCAGAAGTCATTCACGCCGAAGGTGTGACCTGCGTCAGTGTGCGCGTGCCCAACCGCTTCATGCTGGACTGGATCCGCACGCAGTACAGCGCCCGCCTGGAAAGCATCCTCACCGAATTGAACGGCGCTGAAGTTCGCCTGGACATTGCCCAGGCTGCCCGCGCCGCCATGCCCATGCAAGCCGGCCCGGCGCTGCGCCCACCTGGCAGCATGGCGATGCCCGGTCGCGCCCTGCCGCCCAATGCCCAGTTCGCGAGCAACCCCGGCCAACCGCTGATGCCGCCGCAACAGGCTGCGGCTTATCCACAGTCTGCCGCGCATCAGGCTGGCCAGGCCCCTGTGCAAGGCGGCCCGGCCATGGTCACGCTGCCTCAGTATCAGGAAGCCGCGCCCAACCGCACACGTAGCCAGCCTCAGGTCATGGGCCTGAATCCGGCGCTCACGTTCGACAACCTCGTGCCCGGTCGCGCCAACCAGATGGCCCGCACCGCAGCCCTGCACGTGGCCGGCGCACCCGGCCAGATGTACAACCCGCTGTTCATTTACGGCGGCGTCGGCCTTGGTAAGACCCACTTGATGAACGCCGTGGGCAATGCCCTGCTGGCCGACAAGCCCGATGCGCGCATCCTGTACCTGCACGCCGAGCAGTTCATCTCCGATGTGGTCAAGAACTACCAGCGCAAAACGTTTGACGAGCTCAAGGCCAAATACCACCAGCTCGATCTGCTGCTGATCGACGATGTGCAGTTCTTCGCCGGCAAGGACCGCACGCAGGAAGAGTTCTTCAACGCGTTCGAAGCGCTGCTCGCCAAGAAGGCGCACATCATCATGACCAGCGACACCTATCCCAAAGGTCTCGCCAACATCGATGAACGCCTGACTTCGCGCTTTGACTCCGGCCTGACCGTGGCCATCGAGCCGCCCGAGCTGGAAATGCGCGTGGCGATTCTGATCAAGAAGGCTGCGCTGGAAGCCATCGACATGCCCGAAGACGTCGCCTTCTTCGTGGCCAAGAACGTGCGCGCCAACGTGCGTGAACTCGAAGGCGCCTTGCGCAAGGTCCTGGCCTTTGCCAAGTTCAGCCACAAGGAAATCACGATCGCCCTGGCGCGTGAAGCCTTGAAAGACCTGCTGTCCATCCAGAACCGCCAGATCAGCGTCGAGAACATCCAGAAAACGGTGGCCGACTTCTACAAGATCAAGGTCGCCGACATGTACAGCAAGAAGCGCCCGGCCTCGATCGCCAAGCCGCGCCAGATCGCCATGTACCTGGCCAAGGAACTGACGCAAAAGAGCTTGCCCGAGATCGGCGAGCTGTTTGGCGGCCGTGACCACACCACCGTGCTGCACGCCGTGCGCAAGATCATGGGTGAGCGTGGCAAGGACACCGAGCTCAATCAGCAACTGCACGTGCTGGAGCAAACGCTCAAGGGTTGATCGGGCCAACAAGGCCTACAAGCCCCACAAGGCGAATGGAAAGAAGGAGGCAGCAGGCCTCCTTTTTTCGCCTGGACTTTGCCGTGCGCTCCCCCGCTTCTCTTCACATACCTGTATTCCTTTTTAAAGGTGTTAGTCGTAGTAGAGGGCGCCTTTTTCTGTGGACAAGTCCATTTCCACCTTGCGCATCAAGCATTTAACTCAAGGACAAGCCTGTGGATGGCAGGCCAGATCGGCCTGGGGACAACAGACAACAACTTCCAAAAAACGGCTCGCCTTGTGGATAAACAGGTACTTGTCCTTTTTTTGTACACAAACTTGTCCGGCGCCAACAAGCGTCTTTTGAGGCCCTTGGTGCCCCATCCGCAAGGGCTGCCATCGCTCTCCAAGGCTGTCAAGTCAACAAACTTGTGGACAAAAATTGAACAACCACATGCTTGTCCACAGGCCTTGGGGTATTTCCAGAGTTGTTGTCTGTTGTCCCCATATCGAACCGCAGTACCATCCACAGGCTTGTGCGAGCCCTAAATCCTTGATGGATCAGGACAAAATAGCGTTGTGCACAGAAAAAGTCGTCCTCTACTACAACGACTAATTTGAAAGACTAAGATGATTGTGTTGAAAGCAGCCCAAGAAAAAGTTCTTGCCGCCCTGCAATCCGTGGCCGGTATCGTCGAAAGACGCCACACCCTGCCCATCTTGGCGAACGTACTTTTGAAGAAGTCGGGCAGCCAGCTGGAACTGATCACCAGCGACTTGGAAATCCAGATCCGCACCACCGCGCAACTCGATGGCGATGAAGGCGACTACGCCACCACCGTTGGCGCCAAGAAGCTGGGCGACATCCTCAAGAGCCTGCCTTCCGATCAGATCGTCTCGCTCACAGCCAATCAGAACAAGCTGACCCTGCAAGGCGGCAAGAGCCGCTTCACCTTGCAGACCCTCCCAGCCGAAGATTTCCCCCTGGTTCAGGAAGCCGCCGACTTCGGCCCGGCTTTCAGCGTGCCGCAAAAGACGCTGAAGATGCTGATCAGCCAGGTGCATTTCTCGATGGCCGTGCACGACATCCGTTACTACCTCAACGGCATCCTGTTCGTGGCTGAAGGCAAGACCCTGACCCTGGTGGCCACCGACGGCCACCGCCTGGCCCTGTCGCAAGCCACGCTGGAAGTGGACATGCCCAAGCAGGAAGTCATCCTGCCGCGCAAAACCGTGCTCGAACTGCAGCGCCTGCTCAAGGACGATGGCAAGAGCAAGGACGGCGAAGAACAGCAGATCGAGATGCGCTTTGCCGGCAACCAGGCCAAGTTCACCTTCGGTGGTCTGGAGTTCGTGACCAAGCTGGTCGAGGGCAAGTTCCCCGACTACAACCGCGTCATCCCCAAGAACCACAAGAACCACATCACCCTGGGCCGTGCCACCTTGCTGGCTTCGCTGCAACGTGCGGCCATCCTGACGTCTGAAAAGTTCAAGGGCGTGCGCCTGAACTTCGCACCGGGCGTGCTGGGCATTGCTTCGAGCAACGCCGAACAGGAAGAAGCCAAGGAAGAACTCGACATCGACTACGGTGGCGACAGCTTCGAGATCGGCTTCAACGTGGGTTATCTGATGGACGTGCTGGCCAATATGAGCCAGGACATGGTCACCGTGTCCCTGCAAGATTCGAACAGCTCGGCGCTGATCACCAACCCCGAGTTCGAAGGCTTCAAGTACGTGGTGATGCCAATGCGGATCTAAGGCCCTGGTCGATGCCCAGTTCGGCATCGTCCACCACGCTGAACACCTGATTGCGGCCCCGGGCCTTGGCCTTGTAGAGGGCCGCATCTGCTCTGGCGACCAGATCTTCCACCGTGTCTTCGCCAAAGTGGAACTCCGATACGCCGATGGAGGCGGTGACACGCCATCCCTCGTCCATGCCCGGCACGCGCAGGCTTTCGATCTGTTCGCGAATGCGCTCTGCCTTGATCATGGCGCCTTCCAGCGGCGTCTGCGCCAGGATCACCAGGAACTCTTCGCCACCATAGCGGCCAAAGCCATCGATGGTGCGCAACCTGGATTCGACCTCTTTGGTGAGCGCGCACAGCACCTCGTCGCCCTTCTGGTGGCCATGCCGGTCATTGATCTGCTTGAAATGGTCCACGTCCAGGATGGCCACGCTGAAACAGCCCTGTGAACGATTGGCCCGCGAAGCCTCTTTGGCCAGCAAATCGAACAAGTGGCGCCGGTTGTAGCTGCCCGTCAGCCCGTCCCTGATGGCCAGATCGCTGATCTTGTGCATGGCCACTTGCAGATCGGCCATCGCCGTCTTGAGTTCCTGATTGCGCCGGCTCAGCTTGTTGCGCATGCCATGGATGTAGCCGCCCATGACCGTGATCTCGGCCAGCACCATGAAGAAGGCAAAGCTCTGAACGATCTCGATGGAGCCATGCAGCGCGTGGGGCTTGAAGCACCACAGCGCGTACATGAGGCCACCGTACACCGCAAAGATCAGCAGCGACACCACGGTGAACTGACGGGTGTTGAGCGCCAGCACGCCGTACAAGGCAGGGGCGATCGCCAGCAGCAGAAACACGGCACGCACCTGCCCCGAATCGGCCAGGTACATCACGGCGGCGGCAGGCAGTACCGAGACGACCATCTGAAAGGCCGTCATGCTCGGATCCTTGAAGCGCAGGTTCAGGCCCGTGTGTATCAGCCACCAGAAAAAGCCATTGAGCACCAGTGTGGCTGCCACAAAACCAGGCACGGCTAGCCAGGGCAACATGTTGTGAAACCAGCAGAACGCCACGACCATGCACGACACCGAGTAAGACAGGGTGGACATGCCAATGCGCCGCTTGCGCAGGTTCTGTTCTCTGCGCAACTGGGCCTGGGGGGTCTCGGCTGAAGGTGCTTGGTCTGGATCCATCGCGTCCGGCGTGATCGTTCGTTTGGTTTCTTCGAACGAAGGCGCGCTGGACTTGATCCTGTCAGTTGAAAAAACGTGCATTGCTTGGCGCAAACAGCCCCATTTCTGACCGCTGAACCAGGGGGGAGCCGCACAAGTGATGCCCCAAGGTGAGCGTCTAGAATCATCACGTTGGACTACAAATGACGATCAAGGGAGTGACCATGTACGCGTCGCGTTTTCACCGTGTTGCTGGAACAGCCGTTCTGGCGTTGTCCGCGTGCCAGGCATGGGCTGCGCCCGCTCAGACCAGCCTGAATCTGAATGTTCTGTCCGTGTCGTTCACGGATCTGAATGCGACCGATGGGATTGATCCCACCTTGACGGTCGATCCCCAGTCTGCGTTTTCCTTGTTCGTCTCGCCAGGTATCGGCGGGTACGCGGCATCGAAAAGTTCGGGCTCCGTGAACGGGAATCTCGTTGATCCCTCTTCTGCCAGCCTGTCTCTGGACAATGGCGTGGCGTCTGCCGAGAAGGTCGGCAACATTCAGCGTGTTTCAACAATGTTGAATCAGGACGCGTTTGCAGATGCCAATCTGAGCAACCTGATGGCCACGCAAGGTTTCCAGGAAGTCTATGGCCAGGTCAAGGCTTACAGCTACTTCACCCTGAGCGCCCACAGCAAGGTGACTTTCACGGCGCAATTGCAACTTGACGCATTGGTGGATGCGACTTCGGTCGGTAACCAGGCCTACCTGCAAGCGCATCCTGACCAGCAGATCAATCTGCAAGCTTTCACGAAGTACAGCGCCTATGCCATTGACAGCACCGGCCAGTTCGTGGGCAACACACCCGATGGGTACTGGTCGGTCTGGAAAGATGCACGGCAGACGCTCCAAGCTGGCGGTCCTGGTGCGTTGACGTCCACGACGAACGAGAACGGCGGCTTGTTGCAGATGGAAATCAGCAACGACAGCGACAACGCATTGCATTTCTCTCTCAATGCGATCGCAATGGGGCGCAGTGACCTCACGGTGACCAGTGCCGTACCTGAGCCCAGCACCTGGGCGCTGATGGCCCTGGGCCTGGTTGGCATGGCCGCGGCAACCCGCCGCCGTTCTGCGTAAACCCCCATTTGCCAGCCTCAGGCCCCTCTTGTAGCGAGGGGTAGAATAAGGGTCCAGCATTGTCAAATGCCGGGCCCTTTTTCCTTATTCAGAACCATTTTCTGGAACCACATCGCTGGTCCAACCTCAACCAAGCGCTTGTACCCATGACCGACGCCACCACACCCGATCAACAGCCCGACCAGCAGCCTGAACAACCCGTTCCGCAAACCGAGGCCCAGATCGCAGCTGGTTACGGCGAAGGCAGCATCCAGATCCTTGAAGGTCTGGAAGCAGTGCGCAAGCGCCCTGGCATGTACATCGGCGACACGTCTGACGGGACCGGTCTGCACCACCTCGTGTTCGAAGTGGTCGACAACTCCATCGACGAAGCCCTGGCTGGCCACTGTGATGACATCGTCGTCACCATCCACACGGACAACTCGATCAGCGTGACCGACAACGGCCGCGGCATCCCCACCGGCGTGAAGATGGACGACAAGCACGAGCCCAAGCGCTCGGCTGCTGAAATCGCCCTGACCGAGCTGCACGCTGGCGGCAAGTTCAACCAGAACAGCTACAAGGTGTCGGGCGGCTTGCACGGCGTGGGCGTGTCCTGCGTGAACGGCCTGAGCAAGTGGCTGCGCCTGACTGTGCGCCGCGAAGGCAAGGTCCACCAGATCGACTTCAAGCAAGGCGTGCCGCAAGACCGCGTGATCGAAGTGCGTGACGGTGTCGAAACCAGCCCGATGCGCATCACGGGTGATACCGACAAGCGCGGCACCGAAGTGCACTTCCTGCCCGATACCGAGATCTTCAAAGAGAACAACGAGTATCACTACGACATCCTGGCCAAGCGCCTGCGTGAACTCAGCTTCCTGAACAACGGCGTCAAGATCCGCCTGATCGACGAGCGCAACAACAAGGAAGACAACTTTGCCTACGCCGGTGGCGTCAAGGGCTTTGTGGAGTTCATCAACAAGGGCAAGACGATCCTGAACCCCAACATCTTCCATGCGCAAGGCGACAAGGTGTCCGAACAGGGCACCAACGTTGGCGTGGAAGTGGCCATGCAGTGGAACGAGAGCTACAACGAAAACGTGCTCTGCTTCACCAACAACATCCCCCAGCGGGATGGTGGCACCCACTTGACCGGCCTGCGCGCCGCGATGACGCGCGTCATCAACAAGTACATCGACGACAACGAACTGGCCAAGAAGGCCAAGGTTGAAATCGCCGGTGATGACATGCGCGAAGGCCTGGCCTGCGTGGTGAGCGTGAAGGTACCCGAGCCCAAGTTCTCCAGCCAGACGAAGGACAAGCTGGTGTCCAGCGAAGTGCGTGCACCGGTGGAAGACATCGTCTCCCGCCTGCTGACGGACTGGCTGCTGGAGAACCCGATCGACGCCAAGATCATCTGCGGCAAGATCGTGGAAGCAGCGCGTGCCCGTGAAGCCGCTCGCAAGGCCCGTGAAATGACGCGCCGCAAGGGCGTGCTCGATGGCCTGGGCCTGCCCGGCAAGCTGGCCGACTGCCAGGAAAAAGACCCCGCCCTGTGCGAAATCTACATCGTGGAGGGTGACTCCGCCGGTGGTTCCGCCAAGCAAGGTCGTGACCGCAAGTTCCAGGCGATCCTGCCCCTGCGCGGCAAGATCCTGAACGTCGAAAAAGCCCGCTACGAAAAGCTGCTGACCAGCAATGAAATTCTCACGCTGATCACGGCCCTGGGCACGGGTATCGGCCGTGGCGCCGGTGGTGACGACTTCAATCCGGACAAGCTGCGCTACCACCGCATCATCATCATGACCGACGCCGACGTGGACGGCGCGCACATCCGTACCCTGCTGCTGACCTTCTTCTTCCGCCAGATGCCCGAGCTGTGCGAGCGTGGCCACATCTACATCGCGCAGCCGCCGCTGTACAAGGTCAAGCTGGGCAAGCACGAACAGTACCTCAAGGACTCGCACGCGCTGGACGAATACCTGATGAAGGTGGCGCTGGACGGTGCCGTGGTTGAACCTGGTGCTGGTAAGCCTGCCATCCAGGGCGAAGCCCTGCAGGAGTTGGCCAAGGCCTACGTGACCGCCAACGGTGTGGTCGAACGCCTGGGCAACTGGATGGACATCGAAGCGCTGCGCGCGATTGCCAACGGCCTGACGCTCAACCTCGACACCCTGGCCGATGCTGAAGCTTCAGCCACTGCCATGAAGGCCGCACTGCACAACGCTGAAGTTACAGCCGAGCTCGATGCCCGCACGGACAAGCACATCCTGCGCATCAGCCGCATCTTCCACGGCAATACCAAGTACAGCATCATCAATGCCGACTTCGTGCACGGTGCCGACTACGAAGCTCTGGCCAAGGCTGGCGTGACCTTCAAGGACCTGCTGACCAACGAAGCCGTGGTCAAGCGCGGCGAAGGCGAAAAGGCCAAGGACTGCAAGGTGGCCGACTTCCGCGCCGCCATGGCCTGGTTGATCCAGCAAGCCGAAAACGCCGTGGGCCGCCAGCGCTACAAGGGGCTGGGCGAAATGAACCCCGAGCAGTTGTGGGAAACCACGATGGATCCGAACGTGCGCCGCTTGCTGCGTGTGCAGATTGAAGACGCGATCGAGGCGGATCGTGTGTTCACGATGCTCATGGGCGATGAAGTTGAACCGCGTCGGGATTTCATTGAGACGAATGCCTTGAGGGCGGCGAATATCGACGTTTGAACTTGTCGGATGACATGGAAAGTGAAAACTGTGCCAAGTAAGTGAAAAACTGCTGACACAGATAGTGAAAAAATCCGACATCGTTGGAACATGCAAACGCCCGGTTTCCCCGGGCGTTTTTGTTTCTGCTCAGCACCAAGGGTTCTGCCGAACGAGCCTTGGTTTAGAGTGATTCAAGGAGTAGCTTTGACATGCACGAGATCATTTGCCCACACTGCCACAAGGCGTTCAAGATTGATGAAGCCGGGTATGCGGATATCTTGAAGCAGGTGCGCGATAACGAGTTTGAGCAGCAACTGCATGAACGCCTGGAGTTGGCTGAGCAGGAAAAGCGCAATGCCGTCGAACTGGCTACCACCAAAGTCACCAGCGAATTGCAAAAGCAGGCCTCAGCCAAGGAGGTCGAGATCCAACAGCTGAAAGCCAAGTTGGAGGCTGGTGAAGTTGCACAGAAATTGGCCGTGAGCGAGGCCCTCAGCACGGTGGAAAAGCAGCGCGATGCACTTGCCAATGAACTGGCTCAGGCCAAGCAGGACAAAGAGGCTGCAACCAGGTTGGCTGAAGCCAAGCTGCTGGCCGAATTGCAAAAGACGGCTGCAACCAAAGACGCCGAGATACAAGGCTTGAAGGCACAGCTTGACGCCATTGCAGTAGCCCAGAAGCTCGCCGTTACCGAGGCCGTGAATGCGGTGGAGAAAGAGCGCGATGAGCTCAAGAACAGCCTTGAACGCTCAGAGCTTGAGAAGCAGCTTGCCGAGAAAGCACTCAAGGACAAGTACGAGACGCAGATCAAGGATCGTGATGATGCGATCGAGCGCCTTCGGGACATGAAGGCCCGCTTGTCGACCAAAATGGTGGGTGAAACACTGGAGCAGCACTGCGAGACCGAGTTCAACCGCATCAGGGCCACAGCCTTTCCCCGCGCTTACTTCGAGAAGGACAACGACGCGCGCACTGGCAGCAAGGGCGATTACATCTTCAGGGACAAGGATGAGGCGGGTACGGAAATCGTCTCGATCATGTTCGAAATGAAGAACGAGAGCGACCGCACCGCCACGAAAGGCCGCAATGAAGACTTCCTGAAAGAGCTGGACAAGGACCGGACGGAAAAAGGCTGCGAGTACGCCGTACTGGTGTCTTTGCTGGAGCCTGATAGCGAGCTCTACAACTCGGGGATTGTCGATGTGTCTCATCGCTATCCCAAGATGTATGTGGTGCGGCCTCAGTTCTTCATTCCCATCATCACGCTGCTTCGCAATGCGGCGATGAATTCGCTGCAGTACAAGTCCGAGCTGGCGCTGGTGAAGGCCCAGAACATCGACATCACGAATTTCGAGAACGAACTGGATTCATTCAAGGCGGCGTTTGCCAAGAATTACGATTTGGCATCCAGGCGTTTCGAGTCAGCCGTCATTGAAATCGACAAGTCAATCGACCATCTTCAAAAGACCAAGGAGGCCTTGCTTGGTGCCGACCGCAACCTGCGTCTTGCCAATGACAAGGCTCAGGATGTGACGATCAAGAAGCTGACGCGCGGCAATCCGACGATGGCTCAGAAGTTCTCAGAACTCAAAGATCAGGGATCTTCCGACGCGGAGTGAATAGATCAAATCCATGCAAAATGTCATGGCTAAAAGATGGGACTAGGGGGATAGCTTGAAGACCTTTCACAACCCTGACCGATTCATGTCGGATCTTAGGCAGGTGCTTTCACAGGGACGCAAGCGCATCGGCTTGCTCGTTGGAGCTGGAGCGCCCATGTCGATCCGAGTGGACGCCGCCGGGGCCCTTGTCACCCAGGGAGGGCATTCGCTGATGCCTGGAGTGGAGGCTTTAACTAACAGAGCTATCGAAGCGCTGACGGGTACACAGAAGTCAGCGGCCGACGCTATTCGTGAAGAGCTAGGAGCCGGCGCGAACATCGAGACTATCCTTACTCGTATTCGCCTTCTCCAACAAGCACTTGGGCGGGCTCAGGTTCAAGGCCTCGATTCCGAAGGTTATAAGGCGCTGGGTGCAGAGGTATGCAAGAAAATCGGTGAGGTGGTCGGCGCAAAGCTTCCCAAAGAGCGGAATGCGTACACAGAACTGGTTTCTTGGGTGAGCGGAACCATGCGCGCTCATGCTGTCGAAATCTTCACCACCAATTACGATTTGCTATTTGAGGAAGCGTTCGAACGTTCTCGGTCGTCATATTTCGATGGCTTCACTGGTGGACATGCTCCATTTTTTGATCCAGTGAGCGTTGCCAGTGATGATCTGCCTCCTCGTTGGTCACGACTCTGGAAGCTGCACGGCTCCCTTGGCTGGGCACTAGAGGGCGAATCGGTCGTGCGTGGTCGAGGGCGTGACGCCGCACAGCTCGTCTATCCTGATCATCTGAAGTACGAGCTTACTCAGAAGCAGCCCTACTCTGCATTGTTTGAGCGTCTACGTCAGTTTCTTCTGACGCCCGACAGCTTATTACTCACCACCGGATTTTCATTTCGGGACGCGCACATTTGTGCTGTTCTAGATGAGGCATTGGCGATGAATGCAAACGCTTCAGTCATGGCCTTCCAGTACATGCCACTCGCATCTGAAGAACCTGCATGCAAGCTTGCTTATGATCGTCCCAACTTATCCGTATACGCCGCAGACGGTGCGGTCATTGGGGGCGTTAAAGGATCTTGGCGACTGGGCGACCCACCAAAGAACTGGGAAGAAATTCGTGCAACGTTTTGGGGTTTAAGGGCACCCAAAGAGCCTGCGGGATTCCTTCTTGGTGACTTTGCAATGTTCACACGCTTTTGCGCCTTGGCGCAAGCGACAGATCTGAGCAATCAGTCCGCATCGCTAGCCATTGTCGAAGCTGGCATTGACGGAGTTGGTGGAGCCGCGGCGAATGCAGAGGGACAACAGCAGTGAGTGCCAAAGATCCCACATTTTTGGGTTCGGTCACCGCTGTTGCGGGACCAACAGTAATGGTTTCGCTTGCTGAGTCACTGGCTTCAGGAATTGCTCTGATCGCAGGGCACATGTATCGCGTTGCGCAGGTCGGCAGCTTCGTGCGGATTCCTCAGGGCTATCAGGACCTCTTTGGCATTGTTAGCGAGGTCGGGGCATCTGCTGACGCAAAGGGTGCCAGCGGTGGACGATGGATGCGAGTTGAGCTTGCAGGAGAATCGCTCGGCCAGTCTTTTGAGCGTGGGCTTAGTCAACTGCCTTCAATCAACGATGCCGTGCATATCGTGACAGAGTCCGATCTGAAGCGAATCTATGGGAGCGAAGGGCAAGATCAAATTGCCATCGGCACGCTGTCAAGCTCCGAAAGCATCACAGTAAAGTTGTCTTTGGACGCATTGGTTACGCGTCATTCAGCAGTCCTGGGCTCTACTGGTTCAGGTAAGTCGACAACCGTGGCAAGCCTTCTTCGGTCGATTGTCCGTCCAAACCAACCTGACGGGGCTCCGGCCGCTCGGATTCTTCTTCTAGATCTTCATGGTGAGTACACGCATGCCCTTGCAGATTTCGCCAGGGTGTACAGCACGACTCCGCAGCCAGGGGAAAAGCCACTTTACGTACCGTACTGGGCGCTCCAGGCAAAGGATCTATTGGACTTTGTGGCGGGTGGGTTGAGCGAAAACCAGGAAATTGCGTTCACGGACAAAATCCAGGAGATGAAGGCCGCCGCATTGGCTGAAGCAGGCTTCCCTGGTTTAGATCCACAGTCGCTAACGGTGGATAGTCCTGTTCCATTTAGTCTCAAACAATGTTGGTACGATCTCATCGACTTCGAAACGAGAACACTTGAGGGGCCACAGCGAGATCGGCCAGCGCTCGAGCAAGCTGGAAGCGCTGAAGACCTCGTCCCACCTCGCTACACGCCGGCGATGCCAGGAGGTGCCCCGCCGTTCATCAATCAGCAGGCCAAGGGTATTCGACGTCAGCTAAATTTGATGCGGTCTAGATTGCTAGATCGTAGGTTTGATTTCATCCTGCATCCAGGCCCTTGGGAACCGGCACTAGATGGATCTGTTCAGCACGACTTAGATAAATTGCTTGAGGATTGGTTGGGGCACGAGAAGCCAGTGACCATTCTCGATTTGTCGGGCGTTCCTAGCTCTGTGCTGACCACGTTGATTGGCTCGATTCTCAGAATCGTCTATGAGGCACTTTATTGGAGTCGGGATAAAGCTGAAGGAGGGGTGTATCGCCCACTGTTGGTTGTGATGGAAGAAGCGCATCGCTATCTCACCGGAGCAAAAGAAGATGGTCCCGCTGCGGAAGTGGTCAAGAGGATCGCAAAAGAAGGCCGCAAGTACGGCATTGGCGCTATGGTCGTTTCGCAGCGCCCAGCAGAAGTGGATGAAACGATCCTCTCTCAATGTGGCACCATTCTGGCACTGCGACTCTCTAATCCTGACGATCGTTCGCGTGTGAAGGGCGCACTGCCTGATAACTTGGGCGGCTTGGTGGATTTGCTGCCAGTACTCCGGACTGGCGAGGCAATTGTGACCGGTGAGGCGGCACGTCTCCCTGTTCGATGTCGGGTTACGCTTCCTCGGCCAGATCAACGCCCGAAGAGCTCTGATCCAGAAGTCTCAGTTGCCTGGGCTAACAAACGTGTCGCTGAGGGCTACGACCGTGTTGTGGCATCTTGGCGAGCGCAAAATACTTTTGCAGTTGCTCTTGAACTAGAGATCAATCGGGTTCAGGTTGTTGATGAAGCAGAAAAGCGAGGTCAAGAGTGAACAGAGAACCGGTGGCATCGTCCAACATCGCGTCGATTGGATACGACGCGACTTCAGAGACGTTAGAGGTGGAGTTCACAAACGGTGCGCTGTACCAGTACTACAACGTGCCGCAGGCTCTTGCAGAGCAACTCATGCAAGCGGGATCCAAGGGGCAGTTCTTGCACTACAGCATCAAGAATGCTTACCCGTTCTCGCGGGTTGGCTAGTCATTCAACATGCATTCGTGGTGCCTTGCAGGCTTGCAACGCATCACGATGCTTGAGCGTCTTTATGCGAAGACTCGAAAGCCAACGAAAATCAGTGCGATAACCGCAAGTCCATTGACTTGCCGACTTTCCTTCTTCTCGCCCAAGACCTCGCTGACGAAGTGCTCGCAGTTGCTATCTAAGAGACGGTAGGCCGGAGGGCGCCTCAATAAAGATTGGATACGTCCCATGATCTGCCAGTGTTTGCCGGGATCTGTCCTTCGAACCACCCTGACATCGCGGCCTTGAGCAAATGCTTCGAACGTGTCCACGCGTGGCCCATCTTGACCATGGTGGACAACTCGTCCATCGGGTAGAAAAACCCCCGCATGCTCGCCGACACCTGATAGCTTCGGCCTTGTGATTTCGCAGATCACCCCTGGGTTGGTAAACGTCATCTGGTTTTACTTTCCTGCGTTGAGAAGCCAAATCAAGGCAGCAACGACGCCTGCACCGACGAGCAGGTTCTTCAGCTCCTGTTTGGCTTTGTCTTCTTTCTCATCAGCAGTCTGTTTGAATCGCTGCAACAGTGCCTGCTGATACGCGCTGGGCGGAAAGACGCCACGCTCCCACTTGCTCACGGTCATCGCGTGAGCGTCAAACAACTGGCCGAACTCTTGTTGAGTCAGTTTGAGCGACTTGCGCAGGGAAGCAATTTCGTCTTTGTCCATTTGTTCATCATAAGCCAAAAGATAAGCATATGCTTAGTTTTGCGCTTAGTGTGAAACACGACTTTCACTGGTGAAATGGCACTTTTGCAGGTAAAACCTGGGTCTTGCTTGCAGAAATAGTCTTTTGAAATCAATAACTTACGACATATTAGGTATTGACGATTTGGGTCAAATCTCGATACATTGGTCTGTGTGCGTTCAGGCGCCTCACGTGAGTCAGAGATGAGCCCGTTTTCCCACTTCCTTCATGAGCTTCGAATGCGTCGCGGTGTTCGCCAAGCCGAGCTGGCGGAGCTGACGGGCTATGAGCAAAGCTACATCTCTGCCTTGGAGGTGGGGCTCAAAGGGCCGCCCACCGAAGAGTTTGTAGAGAAGCTGATCGAAGCGCTCGCCTTGCCGCCTGACCAGGCGAGCGAGGCCCGAGCCGTAGCCGACGCTTCTGAACGCAAACTCGTGTTGGACAAAGACTGCCCACCAGACCTTTACTGGATGCTCAAGGACATGCGCGAGCATCTGCGGCATCTTCATCCTAGGCACATCAAGATGATCCGAGACGTGCTGGAGATGGCGGGCGAATTCCCGGCCAGGCAGCCGGAGGTGCCCCGACGGCTACCCCGTCGCAGACAAGAGGAGGCCCCCATGTAAAAAACGGGACAAACCTTGCGGCTTGCCCCGTCCACTTGAACATCTTGCGATACCCAAGACTTAGCACCTTCAGTATCGCGACAGCTCAAGTCCGAGTCAAGTCCGCTCCTTCATTGATCAGCACGGAGAGCCCGGTTTCATAACCGGGTTCGGGCATACCTATGCCTGTCGCTGATCGTTTAAATGACCAAGCCGCATGTAGCAACGCATGCGGAGAGGAGTACTCATGTCCACACAACTGTGGAACGGAGCTTGGCGCACGCATCAGCCAGACCAACGCGCACACCAACGTGCACGCGAGGTTGTCGCGCCAACTGGCGGAATCATGCGCGGGAAGTTTCCCAGCCGCAAAAACGGGCGCATGGTCCACCACGAAGGGATGCTGGAACTGGATGCGATCTACCTGTTCGAGGTGTCGCCTCTCATCGCTGCTTACGCCGAGCAACCAAGGCGCTACCAGTACCTCGATGGGGATCGCCTGCGGAAGTACACACCGGATTTCGAGCTAACGCTCTGTGATGGCTCGACGGTGCTGGTTGAAGTCAAAGCCAGGACCAGCCTGCAGTACGACGACATCGCACACAAGCTGCGATGCGTGTCTGCTCACTTTGAGCGTGCTGGCGAAAGCTTTGTCGTTCTGAACGACGAGCAATTGAGGGCAGAGCCTCGTCAAGCGAATGCGCGTGTCCTGTGCAGATCCGCCAGGTCACAGTCTTCCTCATCGGACTGGATTCGGTCGGTCCATGGACGAATCAAGCATTTGTTCCCCATGCCTTACCAGGAGGCGCATCGTCTGCTGGCCGGGTATGGCTGTGATCCAAGCACACTGATCCTGCAAGGCCTGCTTGGCTGTGACATGCGAGAGCCCATCGGGCCCAGCACATGGACGTTCAACCACGAGGAGAGCAGCCATGACTGGCTTCGCATTTCACAAGAATCTGGCTTTTGAACTGGAAGGGGTTCCATGTCGGATCCATTCGCTCCCAGCCAACGGCGACGTCGTTCTTGAATTTCTGACAACTGGCGCCATGCATGTCAGCACAAGGGACAAGCTGCTGGAGCAATACGCCAATGGGCAGATCAAGGTCAGCCATATCGCAAGCCGGACATCTCGGGCACTGGTCTATTCCAGGCCATTGGCCGATCTGCCTGACAGCGTCAGGAAGGAAGTGCAGCGCAGGGCGGCGTATGTCGAGGGAATCTGCGAAGAGGGTGACCCGATATTCACAGCGCAACGCTTGCGACCTGTCCTGGAGCAGATTGCAAAACGTGTGGGTGATGCAAAGCAGCCAGGCGTAACCACCGTCTATCGCTGGTACTCACGCTACAGGGCAACGAACGATCCGAGAGCGTTGATACCAAGACCGGATCGCAGGGGCTCCACCGCACCACGGCAGCCTGACCGACTGCTGGAGCTGCTCAGCGAAGCCGCAGCCGAAGCATTTCGGTGTTCACCTCAGGCATCGGTCTCGGACATCAGCGACCGTCTCGAAGCGAAGGTCACGCGGGACAACCAAATGGTCATCGGCGGGACGCCACTCAAGATGCCAAGTCGCAGGACTGTCTATCGCCTGATGGACAAGGTGGATGCTTACGACAAGTCCCTGCTGCAAGAAGGCAAGACCGCAGCTGACAAGCGATTCAGGCTCTCCAAGCGCGGTGTTCAAACCACGCGAATCTTGGAGCGAGTGGAGATAGACCACACGCCGCTGGATCTCTTCGTCATTGACGATAGGACTTGGCTTCCTATCCACCGGCCTACGCTAACGGTGGCCATCGACCACTACAGCAGGATGATCCTGGGGTACTACCTCTCGTTCGCCCCGCCATCTGCTGCGGCGGTAATCGGAGCGCTTCGGCACGCCATTCTTCCCAAGAGCAGGCGTAAGGTCTCAGAGAAGAAGCTGGAGTGGGTGAATGAATGGCCATGCTACGGTGTCTTTGAAACCGTATTCATGGACAACGGGCTTGAGTTTCATGGCGTCGATCTAGAAAGCATTGCGTACGACCTGGGTATCGTCCTCGTCTACTGCCCTAAGCGAAAGCCCAGGTTCAAAGGTGTAGTTGAGCGCTTTCTCAAGACGATCAATCATCACTTTTTGCACCAAATACCAGGAGCCAGCTACGCGCGCTTTCATCTGAGAGGTGACTACGATCCGACAAAGCACGCCTTGCTGACGCTGACAGAGGTCACAGAAGTCATCGAGAAGTGGATCGTTGATATCTACCACCAGGACGTACATCGCGGCATCAACGATATTCCTTACAAGCGTTGGATGCACAGTGCGCAGCTGTATGAGCCCAAGCTGCCTG
>NZ_SCTN01000501.1 GCF_004297345.1 Aquabacterium sp.
CGGGTTCATACGGTTTGTTCCTGTTCAGATGTGGTCACGCGCATAGCCTCGGGTTGCATCCTTGGCGCCTCGCTTTCCACCATAGGTATGGCAACAGTTAAAAGGTGTTCGAATTTCGAAGTGGTCAAGCAAATTTGGTTTTCGATTGGCTGAACGCCTTGAAACCCTTTATCCATCGGCGTTTTAGGCTGTTTTGCGGGGTGTCTGCGTCGGTTCGAATTTCGAACTGATGAAGGTTGAGGGTGTTCGAAATTCGAACTGTCAAAACTGGTTCTCAGTTCGGATTTCGAATTGACACAGTTCGAATTTCGAACGGCACTTTTTTTCTTGGGTGCCTGTGTTTTGGCATCTACCTCTGCCGTCTTGATGGCTGCGCGTGCCTGCTCGACGGACTCGAAACGCCGCCAGTCATGGGACGCGGCAACAGCGTCAAGGCCCAACTTGGGAACCGCGTAGCAGTCCTGATCGGTGAATCGGAACAGCGAGCACACATTGCTACCGTTGACGACACCCACTGATGCCCTGGTCTTGGCGATGAGTCCGACAGCCAGCAGTTCGCGCAGCGCCTTGGCTAGCGTTGACGACGACGTGAAGCCGTCATCACGCAGTTGCGAAAGCGCGGCGTTGATGTTGCCGTTGTTGCTGCCGTTCATCTTGCTGCGCAAGGCGAGGTATAGCGCCTTTCCCGTCCATGACAGCGCCCCCCAAGATGGCGAACGCAGAACCTCCTGATAGACGCGCACGAACGGGCCCATGGGGTCACGGGTTGCCGGCTTCTTCGCCATTAGCGCTCCCTTGTCGGGTCTATGCGGGTCGTGAAGCTGGCTGAATTGCGCAAGGCTGCCTCGCGTTTCGCCTTAGGTGCTTCCTTGCGGCGCTCGCTGCGCTGCTTGAGGACATCTGGGACGAATTCATCAGCCCCGGCCCGTGAGGCTGCGCTGATAGCCTCGGTTGACAGGTAGTACTCGCAAACCTGCTCCACACGGCCATCGCCACAACCGACAGAGAAGTCGTGGCGCTTGATTGGCCATTCGAACTTCGTACGGAGGATGTGCACGGCGCTGGCCAGGCGGGTGGTGTTCAAGCCGGCGACGGCATCCAGACCGGTCAGGCGCTCGCTGAGCAATAGTCTCGCCAAAACTTCGCTCTGCAAGGTGTTGCGGCGGCCTGGAAAGATGCCGACAATCGCGGTGTCACCCTGCGCGCCTGCCATCTCATTCATTGGGTGGTGGGCGTTGCTCATTACTGCACCCCCAATACACGCTTGATTTCAGCCACTGACCACGCCAAGCGCCCATTAACGCGAATTGGTCGCAGTGGACCGCTCTCAAGACATGACCAGATCCGCAGCGTCTGCTGGCTGCGGTTCAGGTAGTACGCAGCCGCAGCGGTTTCGACCGTGGGTCGGGTAACAGACTCAATTGGTGGGAAAGACTTGCCATGCAGGCGCATGGCTTCTGCTGCCATTCGCACTTGCGAGCTGTTGAGGCAATCGCTCATAGGTACCTTTCAGAAACGAAAAAGCCCGCAGGGCGAACCATGCGGGCATAAAAAAACCCACCAGCAGCTAGGCGTGGTGGGTCGGGAGTGAGCTAGCGGCTAGGCCAGCTTGGAAACGAAAAAGCCTCGCAGGTGCGAGGCTTGAAAATTGTCAGGGCGAGCGAGCGCCCATCAAGAGGCCGAACATCACACAGTCGGCTTGCGGGTGGCAACCCACCGTCAAATTACCCCATGACCGCGTACAGCCGATGGAGCAACAAAGAACGATTTGGGCAAGCTTACGCCCCAACAAGTCCGGACATCACAAGGCCGGATCTCGGGATGCAACCATCCTTCGAATTACCCCAGCGCGAACGCATCGGGAAGGGGCCAGAAGAATATATTTCAAAACGCACAGAAATACAAACATATGTTTGGGGGTAACGCAAACAACCTCGTATAGCTGCGGCGCCGACTGAATCTGGCTAGGCCACGCCCGGCGCGGTGGCTGGGCGCGACCCATGTCACTTCACGGCCAGGCCAGTTAGTCGCTCAGGTGGCCTGCACCGCCGAAGGAGGCCCTCGTGAAAGATTGCAGTACGAATCAACTCATAGCTTATTGACTTGTCTGGGCCACTAACTCGAAGAGTGTGTATGGGCCGGTCCACGGCCTCGACAACCCAAGATTCACCATAGCCTTTATGCAGCCATAGCACACGGACCAATGCGCCGTGGTTTTTAGATGAAGCACGAAGGAGTTCCTGGCACTCCCAAACCATGCAGTAATCGCCAGGGTGCAGACGGCCCCAGCCTCTGCCCCAGTGGTACCGCCTATCAACGTTCGGGGGATAGCGCCCGCGCCACCGTATGTTCACCACAGGATCTCGCTCTTCGCTGAACAGACAAACAACGTTGTCGGCCAGCTTGCGGCGCGCTCCCTTTCGCATCTCCTGCACTGGATCTGCTGGCAGCACAACAAAGGGAAAACCGGGGGGCGGTTTGATGCCGTCTGGTAGTTCAAAGAACGGCCGCTGGCATTGTGTGAATTGAATGGGGGAACTTGACACGTTCATGCTGCGCTCCCTTCGCCTGCAACTTGCTGCAACTCGACCAGCAACTTCCGCCTGCGCTCGGACTGCTCCCAGATGTCATCTGCGCAAGCCTTTGCGGCAACAATGAGATCCTGCATGACATCGCCCAGCATTGGGATGGCATCATCGGTGAGCACGTATCTGCTGCGATCAACGGTTTCTGAATCGCCCAGGACAACGGCGCAGCCGGCGAGCCCGCTAACTTGGCTCAAGAGCCCGAGAATTCGGTCATAGGAAGAACTGTCGAACTTGACATCGTTGGTATTGCTCGCGCTCATGCTGTAGCTCCTTGCTCGGTAGCTTCTGCAGCGGCTTTGACCTCGGGAGCAAACCAATCTATGGCGCCACCCCGCACTATGTGACCACCCAGCAGTTCGCTCGCTCCATCTGCCATCGCGCCAATCTGCTGAATCACGGTTAGCAGTTGCATCACCTCCTGCTCAAGCCTATCCCCGTCACCGAGGATGGTCCCCAGCGTGCGATGGGTATAGCCATCAGTGATGTTGGCTGTCGTTGCTATGGCCTCCAAGGTCAGGAGGGCTTTGTTCAATTGCTGGCTGCTTTGGCCGGCTGCGGTGGTGTTTGCCATGGTGGCTCCTGGTAGCGGTTTTATACCCGCCATCCCCAACGCCAATTGAGGGTGGCAGACCGTGCAGGGTTGGCGTACCGGACCAGGGCCGGCAGGGGTTGCCCCCTCCCCACACGGCCCGCCATAAACGAAGCCATGCGCGCAGCTCACTCCGCCCACGAATCATGTGGACGTGAAAAAGCCGCTCCAACGGAACATTGGCGCGGCTTGCTGCGCCTGGTTCGGGACGCCAATCCCGGCCCCTGATTTTTGCAGAGGTGAGAGAAGGTTAAGACGTCAGGGCGCAGCAGTCAAGCGCTTTCGACAAGGCTAGACGCGATAGCCAGCACCGTCATCCCGAAGAAGAGGGGCGCACGCCTACATGTGGGGGCACAGTCTCGGTTTTAGGCTAGACGCCAAATGCGGCAGTGCTCATCACCAACCTTGCGAACGATAAATCTCGCAGTCGGATTCGCCTTGCGATAGGCGTACTGAGCGTGCGCAGCTGCATCTTTCGCCTCGAGCGCCAAGCACACACTGTCGCCAGGCCCCATCCTGTCAAGCAGCCCAGCCCAAAGGCCGGCCCTTGGCTGTACGCGCTCAACAACTTCAATGCCAGACTCAATGACTAGCGCCGAAAAGTCGATAAACACTGGAGACTTTCGGTTTGCACTTTTGGCCCTCTTCGCTGCAGCCAACGGCTTAGCAAAAGGCTTGGGAATGCCTCGCTTCGAATAGTTCAAGAGCCAGACAAGCTCACTGTCGGCGTTGAGTTCTCGCTTAATTTTGTTCGCTGCAACAGCAGGCCGCAGAACGTCATCCACTTGAACGACATCAATACCGAATTTGGTTGCGACATCTCGACGTGTCAGTTCTTCTGTTGGGTTGGCTTCGAGAAAGTCGATCACGCGCCAAACTGTGGAATCTCTTGGAGCCCGGAACAGGGCCAATTGACGTGTCATGGGAATACCTTTTGTCCTAGACGGTGGTTCGCCGCTAGGACATCCAGCGGCGACATCAAGCCGCCGCCTACGGTCCCGGCTCTGCTGATGCGGGCACGGGTATAAGCGACCTCCACGCGACGCTCAATCGAGTCAAGAAACGAGAGTATCTAGACGTGCCATTGACCGAAAGTAATGGGTACGCCTTGTATCGCAGCGAGCAAATAGGACACGCATGAACACAGTCCGAAACTGCATGACTGTATTTCCCGTGCAATGCAGAGCCGCTTGCACGTTGGACTGCGCCCTCAATCCGTGGGGCCCCGCCCTCAGCTTCAAGGAATATTCGGCTACGCTTCAGATACAAAACCTGGGAGTTGCAAATGGCGCTAATCAAATGCCATGAATGCGGACATGACGTGAGCACCGAGGCCACTGCTTGCCCGAATTGCGGGGCGAAGCCCAAAAAGTCAGGGGTATCGCTTTTTCACATCGTTTCCGGAACCATCATCTTGGGACTGGTGCTTTTGCTCTTTGCGTCAAAGAAGCATCAAAGTGAGACCTCCGAGGCAACAACACAAACGACTGCCAGCGCGCAAGCGGAAAGTCCAGCAAGCGAGCCAGACTTCAAGTTTCCAGACCCGCCAAAACATCGCTATGCAATGCGCAAAGGCGACGAATACGGCTATGAGCGTGATTTATCCCAGGAGGACATCTCAAAGGGAACCAAGGCTACCGCTTTAATTATGGTGAGGCTAATTCAAGCTGATCATGGGTCTTACCGACTTGTTTCGACTGACGGCCCTGTTCAAACGATGATTTCGTGTGAAGAGCCGTGTGAATTCATGACCGTGAGCATGATGCTGCCAGGAATCACAAACAAAAGTCAGACATTGCGCGCTGATCCAAACACTATTGGAGGGGCTATGCTTCAAGACGCAAGGAATGGACTCCTTGAGTTGGCGGGGCAAGCAAAACGTCCAGCTCAGCCCGCGTCTTCGGTTGACGAGCAAACTCAAGAGACGGATGGAACTTGATGATGTACCGACAAGCCGTTACCAAAGTTGGTGCAGCGATCATGCTTATTGCATATCCTATTCTGGGCTTGACCGCAGACATCACGCGGCTATCAGAAGCTGAATTCGATGCTCAGTTTCGATGCCCTGAAACGTTTGTCGATGAGCAGCATAGCCAGCTAGCACTGGCCGAGTTTGTTGCATGGTATGGCGCTCACCATAAAGAGGTCACCGTCGAGAGTTTGACTACGTACAGAATGCATTTGCTCAACAAGCACAAATGCGAAGTGACTCTCGCCAACATTCGCCAGTCAAGTGAGACGCCGCCCCAAGCTGTACCGGAGTACAACGCAAGAACATCGTGCTCAGGAAATGCGAGATGCGTTGATGGTGAGATGGCCGCGAAGCGTTGGATCCAACAGAATTGGGCATCCATTTCCGGCAACTCAAAAACGTACTGCTTGTCGGCCTCGACCAAAGCACACAATACCTCTTACCGTCAGATGCGCGATTGCCTTGTCTATGAAGACAAGCGCAGATGATCGAGGCATTCACGGACCATGCTCCGGTCAACTAGATGGCCAGCTACAGGACCACCCCTGCACATTTGTTAAGTTGTTGGCAGGCATGACCCCGCTAGAACGCCTTGAAAGCGCTGTGCGCTTTTGTCTCTGAACATGGCACGCTCACTGTCCGCCTGAGCCAAGCATATCGCCAACACTTGCGGCACATAGGGCCGGGGGACGTGCCGGGCGAACTGGCGACGCAGTGGCAGACGATTCAGGATCGGTTTGGCCATGGGGATGTGGGCGCCACTCTGGAGGGCATGGCACCCAAGGCGACATCCCAACTCGTCCTAGACATCTTCGAGTTGAGCTGCGCACTGTCGCAGGGCCTCTATCACTGAGGTGAGGTGCGCCGTCGCTGAATCCCGACGATTGGGTAAAGTTTCTTTGCTGCACTGCGGGAAATGAACCGTGCACACCCATCGGTGTGGGCCTCACTCGATGGGGCGTGGTGACAATCTCCCGTGGCCGCTTTGGCCGCCCATCCACAACACTGATTCCCGCAGAGAGCATCACATGTCATACCCGAATCCAAAATTTATCAAGGGGCTCATCGCCACTACGCTGGCGCTGGCTGCCGTTCAAGCTGCGCAGGCTGAAAACAAGCTATTTCCGACCGATGTACTGAACCAGGGGCAACTTGATGCGTCAGCAACGCTCTCAGGCAGCAAGTCAACCGATGACTTTGTTTACAACCCATCCAGCCAACCTGGCACCAGCAAGAACTACACGAGCCAACTATCTGCTGGTATGCGTTATGGCGTGAATGCCAGTCTCACTGTTGGTGGAACAGTTTCGGGCGTTGATGAGCGCGCCACCACCATCTACAACAACGTGCCCGTGCGCTACGACGACACGGCATCAGGTATTCACAGCGAGTCGATATTTGCCAAGTACGCGTTTATCGGCGGGAAGAATGCGCCGATGACACTGTCCGGGGAAATCACCGCAACCACCTATTCAAGCCACAACATTGGCGGTGACGGCTACAACGCGGCAACTGTGCAGCTTTTCGCTGGCTGGGACTGTGGGCAAGGAGTTCGCAGCTACGCCACCTTGCACTTCACCGCGCCAGACCGGGGCAACCACACAAAGAGTGAAGGAGTTACGGTCGGCTCCTGGATTAGCGTTAGCGACAATGCGACGATTATTCCGAGCCTATCGCTGTCGCACTCGCAGGAGACAACGACTACTCCCGCGACCAGCAGCTACACATTGGGGCTGGCTGGTCTCGTTGCTGTAGACACAAACACATATCTCCGGCCAGCAGCGAGCATCGGCAAGCAAACCTCACACGATAGCTTGAACGGCAATTTCCACTACGACGGCTCCAAGACTGAAAGCGCAAGCCTCGAGCTTTATCACCTGTTCTGACGAAAGGTGGGGCCCATACCGGGCTCCGCTTTTGGCAGCACCAGTCAGGCCGCAGATACAACGCGCAGCCCTTGGGGCTGGCCAGCATCGAACTTAATCCCGGCCTGCTCTAACACCCACGCCTCGATGCGTTCGTGATGCACGCGCAGCAGATCCAGCGGACGCCGCTTGTAATGCTTTTCAGCGGTGGCGCTGGGCTTGTGACCTTGGATCTGGGCCACCACGCCCGTGGGCACCTCCAGCCATTCGGTCAGGCTGGCGAAGCTGCGGCGCAGGCCGTGCAGCGTAAGCCCTTCCAGGCCAGCCGTGGCACAGGCGCAGCGGTGGGCAGTGCTGGGATCCGACAGGTGGCCCGTGGCGCTTGCCGGCGAGATGTCGCCGGCTGGTGCAGCGCGGCCCGCTTGGTCGGCATCACGCCCGCGGCGCTTGATGTTCTTGGGATCCATCTTGAGGGTGCGCGTGCTAGCGAACACCCATTCATTGCGACACGGCAGGCCGGCCAGCAGATGGGCCACATAGGGCGTCAACGGGATCACGCGCTCGCCCTCCACCTTGTCACGGATGGTCAGCCCTTTCCATTGCGTGTTGACATCTTCCCACTTGAGCGTGAGCACCTCACCAGGGCGGGCGCCGGTGAGCAGCATGACCTGCAGGTAGGCCACCACCACCGGATTTTGAATCCGGCGCACCGCGTCAAACCAGACAGGCAACTGCTCACGCTGCAGGGCATCGTCCTTCACAGATGGCTTTCCCAACATCTCGCGAGCCTTTTTGGTCTTGGCTGGGTTGGCAGTGGCCAGCAGGCGCGAATACTCAGGATGCTCGGCGCACCAGTTCAAGAACACCTTCAGGCAACGCCAGCACAGGCGGGCATAGGTGGGCCGGGCCTTGGCGTGTTCGGCGGCCCAGGCCTCAACCCTGGCCGGCGTCAGGTCACGTAGCGGCCACGCCAGCAACTCGAACACAGGGCCGGGCAAGGTCTTGGGCTTGGTGCCGTCTGGCAGGGCTTTCACACCGCGCTTGGAAACCACACCACCAGCCTTGGCCATCTTCTCGTGGTCAGCGTAGTGGCGCTCACCCCAGAACGGCCGGCGGTCGGCCAGGTACACGTCCCATACCTCACCCACCGTCACCGCGTCCAACTTGTCAGATTCCGCTTGCGCCACTTCAGCGGCCCGCTTTGCATCTGCAGCAGCGATTGCATCGCGCTTGAGGTCACGAGGATCCTTGCCCTCGTCTATCAGGCGCTGAAGCTCTCGGGCCTTGGCATGAGCGTCGGGGATGCTCCAGACGGAAGGGCTGCCAATCGTGATCCGAACGTCCTTGCCTTGGTAGACACCCTGGAACACATAAGCGGGCTTGCCGGCCGGAGTAACGCGAAGCCCAAGACCAGGCGAACCGGAGTCCCACAGGAACGCCTGTTTCTTGCCTTCTGGGCACTTGAAGTTAGCCACCCGGGCTTGGGTAAAAGAGACCTTGGCCATGCTGCCCCCGGTCTTACATCGGCCCATTATGTAAGGCGGGATGTAAGACTTTTTCTGAAATATCGCCGAATGACAATCAACAAATCAAGGCCAGATGCGACATTAAGTTGTTGATTTACATTGACTATACCAACAACAATCAACAAAGGCAAATACATAAAACAGCGGAATCATAATCCGCAGGTCAGGGGTTCGAATCCCTGAAGCGCCACCAAAATTAAGCCTAGTGCGACAAGCACTTGGCGCTGAAAGCCACCCTAGCGGTGGCTTTTTGCTTTGTACTCATGCATTGCTGCGCTGACCAGCAGTGATGTCAGGTTGCATCACCCCTCCCTGAGCCGTCCCTAAAGTTAGGGCTGGCATTGCGCCAGCGAACACCCAGAATGACAGGCACACATCAAGGGAGGTTCACATGCAAACCAAACACCTGACTTTGCTTCTCGTTGCCGTTATGGCAACAACAACATCGTTGGCCACGACGCGCAATCAGTGCACTGGCGGCGGCGGGACGCCGACTCTGGATACCAACTCGGGGCGCCCAGGTTTCACCGGCACTTATTGCTCCGGTGGTAGCGCTTCAGTGCGCGACACCGTGATCAGCGATCTGAAACCTCACAAGCCTGGCACGAAACTGCCTCCCAAGCAAAACAAGAAGATTGATAGTTAAGCGCCCCACCCTGCCTGCACAGGGTCTGTGGAGCATGTCCTGCGCTGAGGCTGGACATGCGCTGGGTTAAATTGGCGGGCATGACCACACTGGAACGCCTGGAAAACGCCGTGCGCATTCTTGCCTCCGGGCATGAGGCACTCGTCGTCCGGCTAGTGACGGCATACAGGCAGCAATTGCGCCATGTCAGACCAGGTGACATGCCGGCAGAACTGGTATCGCAGTTGAACGCCATTCACGCTCGATTTGGCCATGGCGGGATCGAAGACCATCTGCAAGGCATGACGCCCAAGGCTGCGTCGAGACTGGCCCTGGACATCTTCGAGTTGAGTTGCGCGCTCTCGCAAGGGCTTTATCACTGAAGCAAGCACCGCCTATGCCAATATGGCGGCACCGTCCATTTCAGCGAGAACACAATGGAGAGCGTCAGCCTAGCTGATCTACCACTTGTTCCAAGCAAGTCAGGTTTGGCGTAGTGGATTTAAAAGGCCGCAGCCGCGACGCTGAGGCCTTTCGTATTTTCGGAACAGATGTCACTCGAATGTCGGGCGGTCTTGCCCGCCTGCCTCTGGCCCTTAACGGCTCACGCTACATTGCGTGTTGGTCTCAACGGGAGACCACGGGGCGTCACTCAGGCATTTCGACATGTTCCATCCGCAAACTGCATTTTTCCTGACTGGCGTGCTCTACATTGCGCTGCCGCTGACCGCATGGTCGATTCTTCGGCGCCGTCATGATGGCCGCTCGGTCGCCCTGTGGTGCCTGGGCGGGGGGGCACTGGGCCTTGGCACATCGCTGATCGGTTTGCGCGACGTCGCGCCCAACTGGATGAGCTTCTTGCTCGCCAATTTGCTGATCTTCGCCAGCTATCCCCTGCGGGCCATGTCGCTTCAACGGGAGTTGGGCAGCCCGGAGCGCTTGACACTGGCATGGGCAGCATGGCTCGTGCCAAGCGGGTTGTACCTGGTGCTGCTGGCTCTCACGAATACGGATCCGCCTCGCGTGATTCTCAGCGCTGTGGAAAATAGCCTGGGTGCGGCCGTCCTCGCATGGCTATCGTGGCGCATGTTCAGGTTCAAGGGCTATCGCAGCGCGGCGATGCTGTCCGCCGCCTATGCGCTTTTCGCTTTGTCCATGATGGCTCGCGGTGTCGTGTTCGTGAAAGACATTCAGCACTTGTCCACGTTCTCGCCGGGCTGGCCGCTGACCTTCGCCTTTGTGGCCGCCATCATCGCCGCGCTATACGGCAACCTGGGCTACATCGGCATTGCCCTGGAGTCTGCCCGCGAGGTGGAGTTGGCACGGGCGATGGAACTCAGCCGCGAGCAGGAAAAGCGCAAGCAGGTCGAATTGCATTCCAGTGAACTGTCTGCGCTGCTGGAAGAACGCACGCAACTGCTGGCGCATCGCGAAGAGATGCTGGGTGTGCTGGCGCATGAGGTTCGCCAGCCCTTGAACAACGCTTCGGCAGCACTGCAAAGCGCGGCCGCCGTACTGGGGCGCGTGCAAGACGAACAAGGCGCCCTGGTTCGCCTCCAGCGGGCAAACGCGGTTTTGATGCAGGTATCCGCCTCGCTGGACAACGCGCTGGCAGACGCCGTGCTGTTGGACAGTCCCGAGCCGATGGACCGCCAGGAGGTGGACATCGACACCTTGATCGAACTGGTGCTGGCGGACATTTCCCCCGGTGAGCGAGGCCGGGTTCAGGTCGTGCGATCCGCCGCAGCCAGAACAGCTGAGATGAACCTGAGCCTGATGCGCCTGGCGCTGCGCAATCTGATCGTCAATGCGCTGACTTACTCACCGAGTGACGGCGAGGTCACCGTGCAGATCCACGACATGGACAAACCGCTGGGCGTGAGCATCGATGTGTGCGACAAGGGCCCCGGGTTCCAGCCAGAACTGGTCGGCAAGTTGTTTTCACGAGGCCAGCGCGGCACACGGTCCTCTCAACCGGGTGGCCATGGCCTGGGCCTGCACATCGTCAAGCGGGTCATGCAGATGCACGGCGGCACAGCCTCGCTGGGGCGCAACGACCCCGGTCAAGCCGTGATCATGCGGTTGACGCTGCCTCATCAGCTTGAGGCGTGAGGCTTGCTCGCCAGCAAGCGATCTGGCGCATCAGCGCATCGAATAGGCCGGCGCGAACAGCGCTTATCCATGCTGCGTTCGAGGCCATCCCCTACTAAGCTTTGAAGTGACTTCATGCCGATGGCACAGGTTTAGCTGTGTCGTGGGGGCTTCGATTGCTCGAAATGGATGCGCCATGCTCAAGAACATCAAACTCGTTCATTACTTCAAAGGCATCGTGATCTCGTTCTGGATCGCGTTTCTGCTGCTGGCAGTTCTGGCCTGGAATGGCCTATCCAGTGCCGCAGACAGCCTGCACGTGGTTCACAGCGAACGCATGAACAAGGCCGACAAGCTGGGCGAGATGGCGCAGAACATCAGCCGCAATCGCGCCGAGATCCTGTTGATGTTCCAGCATGATCCCCAAGGTCGCATGCACGGTATCCACGACCATGCCCTGTCGGCGCACTTCGACAACTACGACAAGCGCCGCGAAGAGACGAACAAGATGTGGGATGCCGTGAAGGGCATGAAAGCCAATGCCGATGAGGCCAAGCTCATCGCCGAGGTAGACCAGGCTCGCAAAGCCTGGGTGGCGGAAGTGAACCAGGCGCTGGCATCCTTGAAACGCAACGAGTTCAGCACCGATGTGATGGCCGGCTACCTCAAGGCTGGCCGCACGGAAGGTGAAGCCATGCTCAAATCCCTTAATGCCTTGCACCAGTATCAGGAAGATGCTGCAGAGCAC
>NZ_SCTN01000603.1 GCF_004297345.1 Aquabacterium sp.
CGCCGGCGAGATGTTTCGTTGAAAGTCTAGTAACAAATCAATATGCTTCATATCAGAAATGCAAAACCCGACAATTGAATTGCAAAAAATGAGACTAATATTTGCGACCAACGATTTGGAGCTGCACGGCAGAAAATACAAAGGATTCCCTTTGATATTAAACCGAGATCTCGAACCATTTGAGCCCGTACAAAACTTCCTGTGGCACATCATTTTAATGAGCGGAAGCATTGAATCCACCAAGACGTGGGAAACCTATAGCAAGGGCCTCTACGACTACTTTGCATTCCTTGATGCAAATGAAATTGATTGGAAATCAAAAGCAGGAGACGGATTACCTGGGCCAATTGAGAAATACAAAGAATGGGCACACGGGCATCTCAAATTATCAGCAAGCACAGTAAACAGCAGGATAAAGCTTGCATTAAGGTTTTACAAATGGGCAAACCAGGCAGGATTAATAGATCACCTGCCATTTGAGACAACAACAACAAGAGCCACAAACAATCATTCTTTTATCGTTCATACACTAGAGAAACCAAACGAAGCAACAACTACCAAGGTCCTCTTAAAAAACACAAAGAAACCTCTGAATTTAATAACAAAACCCCAACTAGCTCTGTGCCTTGAAAAATTAGAAAACGAAACACACAAGCTAATGCTAGAGATGATATGCCGGACAGGCTTGCGACAAGAGGAGTTGAGAACATTTCCGGAAAAATACATTTTTGACCCAAGCAAACGCAAAGACATCCAAGAGGGTCAAATGATCTTCATTAATCTAGACCCGCGAGACATGAAAACAAAAGGCAGTAAGCCGCGAACAATAGAGATTCCATACAGCTTGATGGACGATCTATGGTCGTGGAGTGTCAGATCACGAGCCATACGCGCAAACGTAACGACGATCAACTCAACAACTCTATTTCTGACAGAAACAGGAAATCCCTATGGCGATTCGGCTATAGATTCAATATTAAGAAGATTATCCAAAAAGACAGGCTTCAGAATCACCGCACACATGGGTCGCCACACATACGCGACATACAGGCTGCGCAGCCTAATTAACAGCAAGACATTTGAAGGGGACCCATTACTATACGTAATGGACCGACTTGGTCATTCATCAGTTCAAACCACATCAAAATATCTAAAGTATATCAACATGCTGGATGGCACATTAATATCGCAGCATGAAGATGAATTAGACGAATTATTTCACTAAACTGAATCATGGCAAAGAGAAAGAACTTCGTTGCACCTGAGTCGGTCGCGATCGGGCCTACAACTGAACGCCCCGAATCGGATAAAGCGCTTCTTGAGGTCGGAGAAGGGGTCATGCATCACGGCAACTTGATCGACCAAGAAGAATGGCTTGGAAAAGGGGTCGACGAATGGGTCTGGCTCGGAATTAATCAATTGCGCGTATTTTTGGCAGGAAGAACAAAATCGGTCGAGTCAATTATTACGTATGGCAGGCAAGGATGGCCAATATTTCTAAAATTCGCCACATCCACAACGCCAATACTGTCCCCCCACTCAATTGCACCAAAACACATTCAGCAGTTAATTGATTGGATAAAAGCAAACAGTGCCTGGGAAACAAAAACGCGCAGCAATCACTACGCATCAATCAAAACCGTTATTTTCGGAATGATTGATAGAGGATCAATACGTTTAGCAAAGTCTGACTTTCCCATAAATCCGTTCACCGAAAATGAAGTCTGCGGTGAGATTAAAACTCAGGCACACACTCACCTGTCAGGATCAGAGCGAGCAAGCCTGGTTCATGCGATAAAGCAAGACCTCATAGCGATTCATAAAAAAAAGTTCACGGGCAATGACATTGACGAACTTACTGTCTACCTCCTGGGCATCGCAATTCGCACCGGAACAAATTCAACGCCACTGCTTGAACTAGAACGAGATGCATTAGGGCCACACCCATTTATTCCGAACCAGCGGCTGCTCAGGACTACAAAACGTAGAAATGGTGCAATACAGCAAAGCGCAATAAGACAGACTAAAACACATGAAACACCAATCACATTTCCGATGGACGGAATAGCCATATTCGAGATGGCCCTCAAGAAAACATCGTACTTGAGCGACCGCGCCCCACATCCAGAAAAAAATAGAGTATGGATACACATCACCCCCTCCAAAGACGATAGCCATAAAGTAACCACCTTGAACATCAAGGAACTATCTAAAGGAATAAAGACCTTGATTGATAGGCATGATTTAAAAGGCGACGACGGTATGCGCCTGCGACTAAACCTATCAAGAATCAGAAAAACCGTAGAAAACAGATACTGGGCCCTGAGCGGTGGCGACATGTTCAGCGTAGCGCAATTAATGGGGCACACAAAGTACGTATCAGATAGGCACTACTTGCAACTGACTAATGAAATGCGGCAAAACGCAACAATAGTAGCGGAAGATATTCATATTGCCTACAGAAAAAACAAATATGCAGAGAATAAAGATCTAGAGCAAACGCCAACAGGCCAATGCAAAGACTCACTATTCGGAGAGAAGGCGCCTGGAGATGGAAACACTCACTGCATTGACTTTATGAGCTGCTTCAACTGCAGATCGTATGCAATAACTGGATCACCAGACGATTTGCATAGACTATTTAGCTTCTACTGGTTTATTGGAGACGAAAGAGAACGAACAAATTCGGAGGCCTGGAGGGAACACTACTTATCACTTCAAGTCAGAATAGATAAATTCACTCAGAAACATTTCAGATTGGGGAGTGTATCAGTTCAAAAAGAACGAGCGAGATTTCATCGGCATCCGTTCTGGAAGACCTACGGAGAACTAAGTAAATGAAAGATTTCTCAGTGCTTGGCGATCAGCCCACCAGCATCCAACACATCCCTCTGTCAATGGTTTCTCGCATTGTAATTAGCGCAATTGGGGGCGCCGATTGCAAATCAACAGTCCTAAGTTACTACGCAGATGAAATTTGGGATCTGAGTCCATTCATAAAGCAAGCTAACCGCTCCAAATCGGAAAAACAAATTGACTGGCGAAAAATTCCGGCTCCGTTCAGGGAGCAGTTTAAGGCCATCCTTTACAAATACTGGATGGTCGGACGCCCCGGC
>NZ_SCTN01000502.1 GCF_004297345.1 Aquabacterium sp.
GCGGGTGGTTCATTTGGCGAGCCTTTCGTGGCGCCGTTGCCGTGCTGACAGGTCGCTATTGAATTCGTCGGGCGGCCTGCTCGCATCCCCCCAAGGTGGGTTTTCACCATCGAGGGGGCCCGTGGCGGAAGTGGCGATGCGATTGCGTGTGATCGCTGTTTTGGCCTGGCCGTGACGTCTTTTTGGGGGGGGGCGACGCGAGGCCGAAAATGACCCTTGTGGCAGCTTTGGTACAATCTCGCCTGTCATTCGGGAGTAGCTTCACCTCGTCGCGAGGTGGCCCGCGTCAACATAATTGGCTCCACAGAGCCATGGCGCTGGCGGTTACGGCCCCGGGCTGATCAGCACTGATCATCGGCCCCGGCCTTTTCTTGGCAAGACGTCTGACCATGTGCTGCTTCACGGCTGGTGGGCGGCTTATGGTCATGCGTACACACCAGCCAAGGACCTGAGATGGAATCCCTCTTCGTATCGACCGGCGTGGTCGCTCTGGCCGAAATCGGCGACAAGACCCAGTTGCTGGCCTTCATCCTGGCTGCGCGTTTCAAGCGCCCTGTGCCCATCATCCTGGGCATTCTGGCCGCTACTTTGGTCAACCATGGGCTGGCCGGTGCTTTGGGCACCTGGATCACGTCAGTCGTGAGCCCCGATGTGATGCGTTGGGTGCTGGGCCTGAGCTTCATTGGCATGGCCATCTGGACGCTGATCCCCGACGAGATCGAAGAGGAAGAGACAAAGGTGGCACACAAGCTGGGCGTGTTTGGCGCCACGCTGGTGACCTTCTTCCTGGCCGAGATGGGCGACAAGACGCAACTGGCCACAGTGGCCTTGGCTGCGCACTATGTCTCGCCATTCATGGTCGTGGCAGGCACGACGCTGGGTATGCTGATCGCTGATGTGCCGGCCGTGTTTGTGGGCAACCGCTTTGCCGAGAAGATCCCCATGAAACTGGTGCACGGCATTGCCGCGGCGATCTTTGCCGTGATGGGCGCCCTGACGCTGCTCAAGATCGACAAGTTGTTCGCCTGATCTGCATGGATCGCTACAAACGAAGGTGCAGTCATGAAAGACACTGAATTGTCCGCATGGATCCACGATCACATCTTTGATGAGGGCAGCCAGCAGGCCGAGACCCGCACGAAGCTGGTGATGTGGATCACCCTGGCCACCATGGTCATCGAGATCAGCGCAGGCTGGTGGTTCAACTCGATGGCGCTGCTGGCCGATGGCTGGCACATGAGTTCACATGCCGTGGCCATCGGCCTGAGCGCGTTTGCCTATGCGTCAGCACGGCGTTATGCCAAGGACCCTCGGTTTGCCTTTGGTACCTGGAAGATCGAGGTGCTGGCGGGCTTTGCCAGTGCGGTGTTCCTGGTGGGTGTGGCGGGTTTGATGATCTTCGGATCAGTGGAGCGCCTGCTGACGCCTGAGCCCATTCATTACCGGGAAGCCTTGATCGTGGCCGGGCTGGGCCTGGTCGTGAACCTGGTCTGTGCGTTCATCCTGGGCGGTGTGCATGACCATGATCATGGCGGGCATGGGCGCCATCATCACGGCCACGATCATGCGCATCACGACCATGGCCATCATGCTCACGGGCATCAGCATGATCTCAATCTGAAGTCTGCCTATGTGCACGTGCTGGCCGATGCGGCCACGTCGGTGTTGGCCATTCTGGCGTTGATCGGCGGCTGGATGTATGGCTGGTCCTGGCTGGATCCGGTGATGGGGCTGGTGGGGGCTGTGCTGGTGGCCGTGTGGGCCAAGGGCCTGGTGATCGAGACCGGCAAGGTGCTGCTGGACCGCGAGATGGATCACCCCGTGGTTGAAGAAATCCGCGAAGTGATTGCCGAACTCGACGCCCATGAGGACAGCCATCTGACCGATCTGCACGTGTGGCGCGTGGGCAAGGCAGTTTATTCATGCGCCCTGACCGTGGTCACACGCGATCAGGCCTTGACGCCTGCCTTGATCCGCGAAGCCTTGAAGGTGCATGAGGAGATCGTGCACGCCACGATCGAGGTGCACTACCTCTGACGTTGGGCGTACCAGTCCCGGGCCGTGCGTTCGATGTGCTCCAGGAAAACGCTGGCCACGGGCGATAACCTTCTGCCCTTGGGGTAGAGCGTCCACCAGCGTGACTGGATGGGGAAGCCAGCCAGGTTCAGGATGGCCACCTGATCCTGTGTCACGTCCGCGGCCAGCGCGTGACGAGACATCACGGCCAGCCCCATGCCGGCGGCCACGGACTGCTTGATGGCCTCGTTGCTACCCAGCTCCAGCCGAACTTTGGGTACAAAGCCTTGCTCGGCAAAGTGGGCGTCACAGGCCATGCGTGTGCCGGAGCCGCGCTCTCTCACAATGAAGCGCTCGTTGGCGAGGTGCTGTAGGGTAAGTCTGCGACGCCCGGTGAGTGGATGCCCCTCCGGGGCGATCACCACGAGCGGGTTGGGCAGGAAGGCGTGCTTTTCCAGTTCGATGTCTTCGGGTGGCATCGACATGATGTAGAGGTCATCGCGGTTGTCTCGCAGCCGGGCGACGATGGCATCCCGATTGAGCAACTCCAGCGCCACGTCGATCTCGGGATGGCTGGCGTAGAAGCTGCCCAGCAAGGTGGGCACGAAGTACTGCGCCGTGTTCACGACCGCAAGCCGCAAGCGGCCTCGCGTCAGGCCCTTCAGCCCATTGATGCGTTGCTCGAAGGCTGACCACTCGTCCACCATGGCGCGCGCCGATTGCGCCAGGGTTTCGCCCGCTTCGGTCAGATACAGCCGTTTGCCGATCTGCTCGTACAGCGGCATGCCCACTGCATCGGCCAACTCCTTGAGTTGCATGGACACTGTCGGTTGCGTGACGTGGCAAGCCCTGGCCGCAGCGGTGATGCTCTGGTGTTCTGACAGCGCCAGAAACAATCGCAATTGCCGGAAAGTTGCATTCATAGATTTAGTTCTATGGAAACAATCAGATAAATTGATTTTTCATTATCAATGACTTTGCCTACCATCGGCAGCGTTGTTCAATGAAGTGCCGTAGGTATGTCCAATCTGCTTGATCCAGCCATCCTGTTTTTTGTATTTGGTGTGTTGGCTGGGGCCGTGAAATCCAATCTGGCCATTCCGCCTCAGATCTCCCGATTTCTGTCGCTCTATCTGTTGATGGCACTGGGGCTCAAAGGCGGCTTTGCCCTGTCCAAATCTGGCTTCACGCCTGAGGTGACGAGCACGCTGGGGCTGGCGGTCAGCCTGGCCGTGATCATTCCGGCGGTGTCTTATCAGATCCTGAAACGGCGCATGAGCGCTTATGACGCGGCAGCCATTTCCGCGACCTATGGTTCGGTCAGCGCTGTCACTTTCATGACCACGATCCAGTTCCTGGAGACGCGCGGCATCAGCTACGGCGGGCACATGGCCGCGGCCATGGCCTTGATGGAGTCGCCCGCGATCATCATGGCGGTGCTGACGGCCAACGCCTTGCGTCAGGCCAACACGGCTGGCTCAACCCAAGTGCTCGGTGGCGGCACGCTGGCCTTGACGGCGCCAGCCTCGGCATCCATCCCTCTGGGCAAGGTGCTGCACGAATCCTTCACGGATGGTGCTCAGTTGCTGCTGCTGGGGGCCATGGCCATTGGCATGCTGACCGGTGAAGCCGGCCAGGCCATGATGGCGCCGTTCTCGATCAGTCTCTTCAAAGGCATGTTGGCCTTCTTCCTGCTCGACATGGGTTTGATGGCCGCCCGCAATGTGGCCGATCTCAAGCACCAATCGCCCTGGCTGCTGGCTTATGCCTTGCTCGCCCCGTTGGTTCATGCCAGCCTGGCTTTGGGTCTGGCTGCCGCATGCGGTGTCAGCATGGGCAACACGGCCTTGCTCATGGTGCTGGCGGCCAGCGCCTCCTACATTGCCGTGCCTGCTGTCTTGCGCTACGCCATCCCGGAGGCCAAGCCGTCGCTGTACTTCGGGATGTCGCTGGGCATCACCTTTCCCTTCAACATCATCTTGGGCATTCCGCTGTATGTGGGCGTGGCCACGCGGGTGATGTCGTGACGAGGTGATGGCAGGTTCAGGCAGGCTTCAACGCCCAAGGACCGCTTGATACACCGCTTGCTTGAACTCGAACGAGAAGGGGTGCCAGAAGGCCATGTGACGCTGGGTCATCAACAAGCCGGCCATATTGTGCCGAGGCGAGATCCACCAGTGGGTGCCGCCCAGGCCTCCCCACTGGAATTCGTCGGTGGATTCGGCCGGGTCGAAGGGCGATGGCATCAAGGTGACGGCGCCCCCCATGCCAAACCCTTTGCCGATCAGCTCGCCGAAACGCGGGAACTTGATCCAGCGTTGATCGGGCAACTGGTTGCGCATCATCATCGCGATCGTGTCGGGCTTGAGCAAGGCAGTGCCGCCAGGCATGAGGCTGCGCAACAGCGCCAGCGTGTCAGGCAAGGTCGAGACCAGGCCTCCGCCGCCAGACAGCCATGCGAAGGGCTTCAGATTGGCCTGCGGATACGGCGCGTTGTCGTTGCGCGTGAGGCCGGGCTTCATGGGGTTGGCCAGATCGGCGCCCATGTAGAACGCGGCCAGCCTGTGCTGTTGCTCCTCGGGTATGACCAGGCCGGTATCGACCATGCCCAATGGCCCCAGGATGCGGGACTGGATGAAGGCATCGTAGGGCTGGCCGCTGATCACCTCGATCAAGTGTGACAGCACATCGATGGCGATCGAATATTCCCAACCCTCGCCGGGATGGAACAGCAGTGGCAGTTCGGCCAGGGCGTCCATCTTCTGGGCCGATGTGGTGTTGGGGCTCAGGATCTTGCGAGCGCTGTAGGCCTTGTAGATCAATGTGCCGGGATCAAGCAGGCCATAGCTCAGACCAGACTGGTGCGTCAGCAGGTGGCGGATGGTGATGGGGGCTTTTGCAGGTTCGACATCGTCGAGTTCGGTGGCGCCGGGCTTGAGCACCTGTCTGTTGGCCAGTTGCGGGATGAAGCGGTCCACGGGCTCGTCCAGATCAAAGCGGCCTTCTTCCCACAACAGCAACACGGCGCAAGTGGTGATGAGCTTGGAGTTGGAGTACACGCGGAAGATGTGATCCGCGCGCATCGGGATCTGGTTTTCCTTGTCGGCCCAACCTGTGCAATGCAGGTCCACCAGATCCTGGCCGATCAGCACGGCCGATGACACACCCGCGAGGATGTCGGCGTCCACATAGCGTTGCAGGGTGGCGTGAACGCGGCTGAAGTCGTCGCCACGGGGTGTCACGGTCAATCCGGTCATGTGCAAGCCTTGCTGTTGTCAGGGTGGGTGAATTGTGGAGGACCTTGCGCCAGGCACGCAGACATAATGCACCGCAACTTGATTTGGCACGGTTTCAGCATGCGTCCTCCCTACATCCCTCAGATCAGATTGTTCCAGGATTGGTTGCAGGCTCAGCACGGCTTGCACTTTGATGACTACGACGCCTTGTGGCAGTGGTCCGTGGGCGACCAGCAGGCCTTCTGGCAAAGCGTCTGGGACTACGAGGGCATGCAGTCGCCCACGCCTTATTCGGCGGTGCTAGCCGATGCGCGCATGCCCGGCGCGAAGTGGTTCCCCGGTGTCAAGGTCAATTACGCGCAGCGCGTCTTGCGTCATGTCGATGCAGCACAGGCGGCGGGTGTGCCCGCCATCATCAGTGACAACGAACTGGGGCAGGTGCGCGAGCTGAGTTGGCCCGAGTTGCGCCGGCAGGTTGCCTCGTTCGCGCTGGCGCTGAAAGACCTGGGCGTGCAAAAGGGCGACCGCGTGGCGGCCTACCTGCCCAATGTGCCGGAAACAGTCGTGGCCTTTCTGGGCTGTGCCAGCGTGGGTACCATCTGGAGTGTGTGCGCGCCCGACATGGGCACGCAGGCCGTGACCGACCGTTTTCAGCAGATCACGCCACGCGTGCTGATCGCGGCCGATGGCGTGCACTACGCTGGCAAGGGCCTGGATCGCAGTGCGGTGGTGGAGGGCTTGCGCGCCAGCTTGCCCTCGGTCGAGAAAGTCATCGTGCTGGAAAGCGCCTTTGCGGCCCAGCCCGTGAAGGCCGATCTGAGCTTTGCGCAAGCCGTGGCCCGTGATGACGAGGCCGTGCGTGCCTTCGAGCCCGAGTGGCTGGACTTTGATCATCCTTTGTGGATCGTGTATTCCAGCGGCACGACGGGTCTGCCCAAGCCTTTGGTGCATGGCCATGGCGGCATCCTGATGGTGAGTGCAGCAGGCAACAAGCACGGCGACGTGGGGTGCAGCTACGCCGCCAACAGCCTGGGTGAGCGCTTCCATTGGTACAGCTCCACTGGCTGGGTGATGTGGAACAGCCAGATCAGCGGCCTGCTCAGTGGTGCCACCATCTGTCTGTTCGATGGCAGCCCGGGCGGCAGCAAGGACGCGCCTGACTGGACGGTGTTGTGGCGCTTTGCCGCGCGGCACAAGGTGACGTACTTTGGCGCGGGCGCGGCTTTTTATGCTGCCTGCATGAAGGCTGGTGTGGATATCGGCCAGTGCGGTGACTTGTCACGCATCCGCGCACTGGGATCCACCGGCTCGCCCTTGTCGGAAGAAACTCAGCGTTGGGGTACCGATCAATTTGCCCGCATCGGCACGCCCGATATCTGGTGGAGCAACATCTCGGGCGGCACGGACTTTTGCGGTGTCTTCATCGGCGGGCATCGCGAGTTGCCGCTGGTGCCGGGGCGTTTGCAGTGCCGCTATCTGGGTGCCGCCGTGGAGGCCTGGAACGAGCAGGGGCAGCCCGTGATGGGTGAGGTGGGCGAGTTGGTGTGCACCAAGCCGATTCCTTCGATGCCTTTGTTCTTCTGGGGGGATGAGGGCAATGCCCGCTACTTGTCGAGCTACTTCGATGTGTACCCCGGCGTCTGGCGCCATGGCGACTGGCTCAAGATCGATGCTGATAGTTCCTGCGTGATCTATGGCCGCAGTGATGCAACGATCAACCGGCATGGCCTGCGCATGGGCACCAGCGAGATCTATGCGGCTGTGGAGGCTTTGCCGGAAGTGCTGGATTCGATGGTGATCGATCTGGAGTACCTGGGGCGTGAGAGCCGCATGATCTTGTTCGTGGTGCTGCGTGCGGGGCTTGTGCTGGATGCGGCGGTGCAGGGGCGGATCAATGAGGCGATCAAGACGGCGGTGTCGCCGCGCTTCCTGCCGGATCTGACGCTGCAGGCGCCGGAGATTCCGCGAACCTTGTCGGGCAAGAAGCAGGAGGTGCCGATCAAGAAGGTGTTCCTGGGGCAGCCGCTGGCCAAGGTGGTCAACAAGGATGCGATGGCCAATCCTGGGTGCCTGGATTGGTATGTGGCGCAGTTCGGGTTGACGCAGGAGGGTTGAGTTGTTGGGGCGAACTGCGAGCGGCTAGAGCGGCGCGAGGTGGACAACTCCGCTCATGTCACCCGGATCGGGCTAGGCCCGATCCTCCTTCTTTACTTCGCTGCGTTGTCCACCTCGCGCCTGTGGGCGCTTCTTGGCGTGGTGGTTCGGGTGTGTGGGGGGGCGCTGGTTTAGTCCGCAGCGTTGGATGCTGCTGACCTGATGACGCGCACGGGGCGGGTTTGGTTGGCGCCACTCATGTCACGGGCTCTCAGCTGCCCACATCCCCCATCCACATCCTGCCCGGCGGATTGCCGCAGTTTGGTCAGGATGCCTCTGCGGTGCAGGGTGCGGGCGATTTCGGCGGCGCGTTCCCATGAGGGGCGCTTGAAGTCGAGTTCGTCCACCGTGTTGTAGGGGATCATGTTCATCAGCGCGTACTTGCCTTTGAGCAGGCGCACGATGCCTTCGATCTCTTCTTCGCTGTCGTTGACGCCTTCGATCAAGGTCCACTGGTACTGGATCGGGTAGTCAGTGGTGCGGGCATACAGCTCGGCGCGTTCCACCAGTTCTTCGGGTGACATGCGGGGGGCGCGGGGCAGCAGCTGGGCGCGCAGGTCGGCTTTGGTCGTGTGCAGTGACAGTGCCAGTGCAGGGCGGACCTGGCCCATCTCCAGGCTTTGCAGGCGGTCGAAGGCGCGTGGGTCGCCCACCGTGGAGAACACGAGGCTCTTGTGGCCGATGTTGCCGATCGTGCCCAGCAGGTCCATGGCTTCGAGCACGTTGTCCAGGTTGTGTGACGGCTCGCCCATGCCCATGAACACGACCTTGCTGACCTTGCGGCGCGTGCGGGCCAGGGCGACTTGCGCCACGATCTCGGCGCTGCCCAACTGGCGCAGCAGGCCTTCCTTGCCGGTCATGCAGAACACGCAGCCCACGGCGCAGCCCACTTGCGACGACACGCAAAGGCCGTTGCGGGGCAGCAGGACACTTTCCACGGTCTGGCCGTCGGCCAGATCAACCAGCAATCGCGCTGAACCGTCCTCGCCAGGGTGTTCCGAGCGGATGCGGGCCAGGCCGTCCATGTCGGCCAGCACAGCGGGCAGGCCTTCGCGCACCTCCAGCGGCAGGAAGTCTTCAGGGCGGCGTTTGCCGCCTTCTTGCGGCAAGGCTTGCGACCACAGGCGCAGCACGCGCTGGATGTGAATGGGTTTGGCGCCCAGGGTGAGCAGGCGCTGGCGGATGTCTTCAATGCGCATGGCGAAATTCAGGGCGCGGCAGCAGGGCGACAGTGTAGGTGGGCGCGTGGCGTTACGCGCTCATTCCGCCTGATTGCGCCATTCACGCGGCGAGGAGCCCGTCCAGCGCTTGAAGGCGCGGGTGAAGGCGCTGACCTCGGAGAAGCCCAGCAGGAAGGCCGCTTCACCGATCGAGTATTGCTCGCCCGCCAGGTAGCTCAAGGCCAGTTGGTGGCGCGTGTCGTTGAGCACGTCGCGGTAGCAGGTGTCTTCGTCGCTCAGCCGGCGTTGCAAGGTGCGCAAGGTGATGGAAAGCCGCTCGGCCACGTCTTCCTGGCGCGGCTCGCCACTGGGCAGCAGCTCTTTGAGCACGGTGGCCAACTGGTCTTTCAGCGGGCGCTCGTTGATGTTCGATTGATAGCGGTCCAGTGTGGTTTCGCTGGCCTTGACCACGTCCAGGTTGGCGAACGACAGTGGCTTGTTCAAGGTGGCCAGGTCCACCACCAGCGTGTTGGTCTCGCAGCCGTAGATCGGCACGCAGCGCAGCACCTTCTCCAGCTTGGCGTGAGCCTTGGGCTGGCGGCGCTGCAGGCGGATCTCCAGGGGCATGAATTCGCGGCCGTAGAGCAGGCGCGATCCACGCACCACGGTCAGCACGGCGTAATCGAAGATGCTCCAGCGCGTGGCTTCGTCCACCGTGCCCAGCAAGGTCGTGTCGCCGCTGATGCTGAGCCGTCCGGCGCCCTCATCGACCTCGAAGCGGATGTCGGCCGCGTCGGTCACGATGTGCGCATAGCGAGACAGGCGCAGGTACATCTGGCCCAGGCTCTCCGAGGCCATCAGGGCATACCCCAGGGCGTTGAAGTTCAGCGGCATGAACTGCTGCAGCGCCACCTCCATGCCGATCAACTCCTCGTCGATTTGCGCCAGAGCCTTTTGCCAGAAGGCCAGGCCCAGGTGAGCGGGGAAGCGCGCCATGGGGTCAGTGGCACTGGACAGGTCCAGGCCCACCTGCTGCAATAAGGCGTTGGCGTCCACACCCCGCTGCTCGACCGCACTTTTGGCGGCCATCAGCCAGCTGCGCAAGGCTGAGGCAGTGGGGTCAGAGGGCATCAGCGGCAAAACGGGGGTACTCCTGTGGCGCGGTAGAGGGCGAGGGGCAAGGCGAGGACGAAGCAAGGAGACAGTTTTCGGGCTTGTTTCGCCCGTCTGGCAAGTCCGGTCAAGTGGACTGGCGCAGAAAGACAAGTCCTGGGGGCGCGCTTTCGGCAAGATGCCCGTCAGATCATCCATTCACATCCGGCATCTTATCCAACCCATGACATCGCTCACACGTCTCGGCCTGCGTTCTTTGAGCCGCATGGCAGCCAATCCCCAACTGGACAAGCTCAACTTGCGCAAACCTACCGAAAAAGTGCTCTATCACGGCACCAAGGCCGGCTTCAAGACGGTCACGGCCGCGAACCGGGCTTTCAAGGCGGTCAAGAACCTGGGGTCGCCGCAGCGTCTGCCCAAGAGCGGTGGCGGTGGCGATTTGTTCGACCTGACGCCGGGCGAAGATCAAAGCGCACTGCAGGATGCCGCACGCACGTTTGCGATGGAGCAACTGCGCCCGGCCGCCGCTGCGGCTGACGCAGCTTACGCAGCGCCAGAGGCCTTGCTGGCTCAGTGCGCCGAACTGGGTTTTACCGCTTTGGGTATCCCCGAATCCCTGGGGGGCATGGGCGCCGAGCGCTCGGCTGTGACCAACGCCCTGATCGCTGAAGCCATGGCCGAAGGCGACATGGGCCTGGCTTTCGCCGCATTGGCACCCTCTGCCGTCAGCACGGCTTTGGTGTTGTGGGGTAACGCGGATCAGCAATCGCGTTATCTGGCTGACTTCGCGGGTGACAAGCCGCCGGCCGCCGCGCTGGCCGTGCAGGAGCCCGTGGCCTTGTTCGATCCCTTTGTCTTGCAGACGCGTGCGGTGCGCTCAGGCAGCGGTTTCGTGCTGTCGGGCCTGAAGGCCATGGTGCCACTGGCCAAGTCGGCCGAGCTGTTCATCGTGGCCGCGCATCTGGAGGGCGCGGGCCCTGCCTTGTTCCTGGTCGAGTCGTCCAGCAAGGGCCTGTCAGTGGAAGAAGACCGCAGCATGGGCCTGCGGGCTGCCGGGTCTGCCCGCTTGCGCCTGGAGTCGGTATCAGTGCCTGCTGGCAATCTGCTGGGCGAAGGCAGTGCGGCCGTGTATGAGGAATGCATCCAGTTGAGCCGACTGGCCTGGTGCGCCCTGGCCACCGGTTGCGCCAAATCCGTGCTGGATTACATCGTGCCCTACGTGAACGAGCGTGAAGCGTTTGGCGAGCCCATCAGCCATCGCCAGTCCGTGGCCTTTGCCGTGTCGAACATGGCCATCGAACTGGGCGGCATGCGCCTGCTGACCTGGCGCGCTGCCAGCCTGATCGATGCCGATGAAGAGTTCGGCCAGGCCGTGGCACTGGCCCGCCGCCTGTGTGCCGACAAGGGCATGCAGATTGGCAATGACGGCGTGCAACTGCTGGGTGGCCACGGTTTCGTGAAGGAGCATCCGGTGGAGCGTTGGTACCGCGATCTGCGGTCGGTGGCTTTGATGGAGGGTGGGCTTTTGCTCTAAGCCTTCGCTGTTGCCAACCATCACGAGACACACCCATGATCAATCTTGACGTTCCCCGCAAATTCAAGCCCCTGGTGCGCCAGGCCCACGAAACCGCTGCCGAGGTGCTGCGCCCGATCTCCCGCAAATACGACCTGGGCGAGCATGATCGCCCGGTCGAGCTGGACATGCTGGCCGCCGTGATCGACGGCATGAACGAAGGCAACAGCGAAGTCGGTGGCACCGGTGCCACGGGCGTGCGCCGCGATGCCAATGACAAGTCGCAAGGCAACCGCAACGGCACCAACCTGTCCACAGCCTTGTCCATCATGGAACTGTGCTGGGGTGATGTGGGCATGCTCTTGTCCATGCCACGCCAGGGCCTGGGCAACTCGGCGATTGCCTCCGTGGCCAATGACGAGCAGCTCAAGCGCTTCAAAGGCCGCTGGGCCGCCATGGCCATCACCGAGCCCGGTTGCGGTTCTGACTCGGCGGCCATCCGCACCACGGCCAAGCTCGATGGCGATCACTACGTGCTCAATGGCGAAAAGATCTTCGTGACATCGGGTGAGCGCGCCGATCTGGTCGTCGTGTGGGCCACGCTGGACAAGAGCCTGGGCCGCTCGGCGATCAAATCTTTCGTGGTCGAAAAAGGCACGCCTGGTTTCGATCTGGTGCGCCTGGAACACAAGCTGGGCATCCGGGCCTCCGATACGGCTCATTTCATCCTGTCGAACTGCCGTGTGCCCAAGGAAAACCTGCTGGGCGATCCGTCCATCAATCCGGAGAAGTCCTTCGCCGGCGTGATGCAAACCTTCGACAACACACGCCCGCTGGTGGCCGCGATGGCCGTGGGTCTGACCCGCGCCTGCATCGAAGAGATGGGCAAGATCCTCAAGGATTGCGGCATGGCGGTGGACTATGCCAAGCCGGCTGCTCGCCAGTCTGCGGCTGCAGCCGAATTCATCCGCATGCAGGCTGACTACGAAGCCGCGCGCCTGCTGACGATGCAGGCTGCCTGGATGGCCGACAACGCCCGCCCGAACTCGTTGGAGGCCTCGCTGGCCAAGGCCAAGGCAGGCCGCACCTGCGTGGACGTGGCGCTCAAGTGTGTGGAGCTGGCTGGCAGCATCGGCTATACCGAAACCGCCTTGCTGGAGAAGTGGTCGCGTGATGCCAAGATCCTCGACATCTTCGAAGGCACGCAGCAGATCCAGTTGCTGATCATTGCGCGGCGTTTGCTGGGCAAATCGTCGGCCGAACTGAAGTAAGCCAGATCCTGATCAGTTTTCACGTCGGTCGGTGAGCGAGGTGCCAGCAGGGCGCCTGACCCGGCCACTTAGAATGGCGCCCCTCGTGGCGCCATCTTTTTTTGCCGAGCGCCGTTCTGACCCTTTGCAGTACCCCGCCCTCTCGCCATGAATATCTCGGTCCTCGACGAACTGCGTGCCTATATCGATCCCCTGACGCCTGAGGAGCACGAAGCGCTGGAGCGCAGCATCCTGGCCGAAGGCTGCCGCGACGCCCTCGTGCTGTGGGGCGAAATTTTGGTGGATGGCCACAACCGTTATGGCATCTGCCAGAAGCATGGCATCCCGTTTCAAACCATCCAGCATCCCGCCTTCAAATCCATGGAGGATGTGCACCTGTGGATGATCGACCAGCATCTGGGCCGCCGCAGCGTGTCGGATTTTCAGCGAGGCGTGCTGGCCTTGCGCAAGAAGGACATTCTCAGTGCACGGGGGCAGCAAGTCGGTGCGCGCAAGGCCCCGGCTGAGGGCGATGCCGCGCAAGCTGAAGCACCTGCCGCCGACGCGGCTACCGCGCAAGCCGATCAAGCTGCGGCCACGAAATCCACTGAGCCCATGACCAGCCGCGAGGCGCTGGCCAAGGCGGCGCGCATCAGCGCCACAACGATCAGCCAGATCGAGAAGATCCAGAAGACGGCCGCGCCCGAGCTCGTGGCGGCCGTCAAGGCTGGCGACATTTCGATCAACGCCGCCGCCATCGTGGCCTCGCTGCCAGTGGAAGAGCAGGTTGCTGCCGCCGCCGGCGGCAAGAAGGAGTTGCGCCAGGCCGCCAAGCAGATCCGCGAGGCCAAGGCCCAGGCGCGTGCAGCGGCCGTGGGCGCCATGCTGGATGACGGCGAGGCCACAGACGATGCCGTGCCATCCAAACCATTCCTGGCCAACCAGCAGCCCGATGAGACTGACGAGCAGTTCATCGGGCGCTTGCAACGCATCCTGCAGGATCTGCAGGCTGAGAACGTCAGGCTCAAGGCCCGCGTGGCCGAGTTGACCGCCGCGGCCTGAGCCGTCTCGGCCGGCGTGCTCACTCCGCCGCGACCGCTTCCACCTGGATGCGCAAGGTCACGTCCATGCTGAAGCCCCAGGGCTTGCCTGCGTCAATGCCATAGTCGGCGCGGTTCAGCGTGGCCAGGGCATCGGCGCCACACAGCTCGCGCTTGAGCATGGGGTGGGGGATGCACTTGAACGAGTTGATTTGCAGCGTCAGAGGCTTGGTCACACCGTGCATGGTCAAGACGCCCGATACCTTGGTGGGCGAGCCGTTCACGAAGCCATCCAGGCGGCCCTTGTAGACCGATTTGGGAAAGCGTGCGGTATCGAACAGCTCGGCGCTTTTCGCCTTCTCGTTCATCAGGTCGAAGCCGTAATCGATGCTGTCCATGTCGATCACGATCTCGACTTCACCCGTCGATGCGGCGCGGTCCATCGTGACCTTGCCGGAGGACTTGTTGAACTTGCCTCGCCACACCGAGACGCCACCCATGTGGTCTGCCTCAAAGCTGGGGAAGGTGTGACTGGGGTCGATCACATATGAGGTGGGTGCAGCGTGCGCGGCGCCCGCGGTCAGGGCCAGGCAGGCCAGTAGCAAACGGTTCATCGTAGGGGCTCCTGTGTGAATGCCGGGGCATTGTCGCTCGCATACCCTGAGGTCGTCTTTGTGGCATTGTTGCGCCACGTGAACGGCATGGGTTCACGAGGGCGGCACGCTTGCGTTAAATCACGCTTGCGCACTGGATTAGTGGCTGGGCTTTCTATATCTTGGACGCTGTCACATTGATGGGGAGTGCCCGGTCATGTCTCAGGGATCCTGGTTGAGTCGTCTTGTCAGATCCGGTTCCATGACGGCGGTGCTGGCGGCTTTGAACAAAGGTGCGGCGTCGCTGGATTCGCCTGTGCCGTCCATCACGCCTGCGGGCCTGCAATTCGGGCGTTTTCTCAAACGCATCCGGGCGCTGGTGCTGACCGCTCGCGGCGGCAGCATCGAAACGGCGATCAATGTGGCGCACCTCAAGAAGGAGGTGGACTCCAGCTCGCTGAAGGTCGAGCGGCAACGTCAGGACGCGGGCGCGCTTGCCGCATCTGCAGCCAGGGTCACGGCCTTGTCTGGCGAGGTGGAGAGTGGTGCGTTGGGTGTGGCCGATACGGCCTCGCGCAATCTCTCCTCGGCCGTGGCATCGATGGATGAGCTGGCACGTGTCAAGGACCGGATGCTGAGCATCGAGCAATCGGTCGACGAATTTTCCCAGACGGTCAGGCAACTGGCGGACCGCGCCAAGGCCATTGGCGAGATCGGCGGGATCATCCAGAAGATCGCCATGCAAACCAATCTGCTGGCACTCAACGCGGCCATCGAAGCGGCGCGGGCCGGTGAGGCGGGCAAGGGCTTTTCCGTTGTCGCCAAGGAGGTGCGCAGCCTGGCCGAGCAGGTCAACGCCGAAACCAAGGAGATCAGCAACCGCAGCGACGAAATGATCAAGCTGGTCGATTCCACGGCCCAGGGGACCGAGCTCATTCAGCGTGGCGTGATCGACTCGGTCAACGAGATCGGCGCCACGGTGCAGCGTTTTGAGGCCTTTGTGGCGGACTTCCGTCAGCTCACGGGCACGGTCGAATCCATCGGCTCTTCTGCGCAGGAACTCGCTGGCGTGAACCGCGATATGAATGAGCGCATTGGCGGCGTGGCCCGCGTGGCCAACGAGGTGCACGAGGCCATGAGCAGCTCGGCCCGGAGGGTGGATCAACTGCGCTTGCACACCGAAGACATCCAGACCTCACTGGCCGAGTTCAGAACGGGCGGCACGGTGTTTGACTCCCTGGTGCTGGCCACGGAAGGCTTGCGCGATGAGGTTGGGCGATACCTTCTCGGCATGGCTTCTCGTGGCGCCAAGGTCTTTGATCAGCAATACCAGCAGATCGAGGGCTCCAACCCGCCGCGCTACACAACGAGCTATGACGCAGCTGTGGAATCCTACCTGCAAGGCCTGTTCGACAAGGTGATGGGCAGCCTGCCTGGATGCGTTTATGCCCTGGCCGTTGACAACAAGGGCTATGCGCCGGCGCACAATGCCAAGTTCTCGCAAGCCCCGACGGGTGTGTACGAGACGGATCTGCTTCAATGCCGATCCAAACGCATCTTTGATGACCCGGTGGGACAGAAGCTGGCGAAAAACACGAAGCCCTTCCTGTTTCAGAGCTATCTGCGCGATACCGGCGAGGTCATCAACGATCTGTCCATGCCGATCTACATCAATGGCCAGCACTGGGGTGCCGTGCGGGTCGGATTCGATTCAGGGCGGCTCATCTGAGCACCTGTTGTATGGTTCGTTCATGAACCTGAACTACCTCGATTTTGATTACAGCGAGAACACGGACGGCACGGGCACTTTCGATGCCATGGCTTCGGTGAGCCCCTCCCAGCTTGCGAACGTGTATGCCGAGGTCGAGCAGGTTCTGCGTTGGGCCGTGCAGGCTTTTGGCGCGGACTGCGGGGCGGTGGAGGATGGCTTCGCGTGGAACCATGATCTGCAGGCGCAGCAGGAGTACACCGTCAACGAGCATCCGGTTTTTGATCCAGCATCGGGCCGGGTGCGGACACAGCAGGGCAAGGCGGGTGTGCCTCGCCATACGGTGACCTTGTCGATCAGCGGATCAGCCGAATTTTGCGAGGCGCTGCGTACACAGCTTGAATCCGCTTGAGTTGCGAGGCTGTGCTCGCTGTGCCGCTCAAGCTGGGCGTGAAACATGCCGATAAGCCGGAAGGTGCTTATCCATGCTGACCATGTCTTCCCTCCTGATACTTGATGTGCAGATCGCTCGCCTGGTGGCGTGCTGGTCCTGCCTGCTTGCCGGGAGCGCAGCATGCTGACCATGCCCTGGACCGACTGGCTGCAACGCAAGGTGCAGCAATGGCGCCAGCCGCATGCCGACGCGCCGCCCGAAGTGCAACGCGCCCGGCAGTTGATTGCTGCTGTGGACAAGGGCGGCTTGCCGCTCAACCCGGCCATCGTCAACCAGATTGCGCGCGCCTTGGGGCTGGATGTCTCCAGCCGCGCGCCCATCGATCAGACCGTCGAGCGGATCCGGCAGGCTTTGGGCCGACTGTAGACAGCGCGCGGCCCTGCTGCATCTGACATGAAATTCATTCAAGTCAGGATGAAAACATGTCGCTTGATTCAATTCAATGGCGTGACCACACTGCCGCTCTTTCAGATCACGATCAAGAGAGCGCCACATGGCACGCACACACATTCTGGGATTTCCGCGCATCGGTGCGCAACGTGAACTCAAGTTCGCCCAAGAGGCCTTCTGGCGGGGCGAGATCGACGAAGCCGCTTTGCGCGAGGTTGGCGCAAACCTGAGGCGGCGTCACTGGCAGGCGCAGCAGGCGGCGGGATTGGACTACGTCACCGTGGGCGACTTCGCCTGGTACGACCAGACGCTGACCCTGTCGGCCACCTTGGGGGCTCTGCCCGCCCGCTTTGGCTTTGACGCACGAGCCCTTCAACTGCAGCAGTATTTCGAACTGGCCCGTGGCAATGCCGCACAGCCGGCCATGGAAATGACCAAGTGGTTCGATACCAATTACCACTACCTGGTGCCTGAACTGGGCCCGCAGACGCAGTTTGATGGCGGCGTGAACTGGATCCTCGATGAAGTGGACGAGGCGCGCGCACTGGGCTATCGGCCCAAGCCCGTGATCCTGGGGCCGTTGAGCTATTTGTGGCTGTCCAAATGCCCGGGGGCGCCTGCGGCGTTTGATCGACTCAGTCTGTTGCCGCGCCTGGTCGCGGCTTACCGCAGCTTGCTGGCCGCCTTGCGGCAGCGCGGGGTGGAGTGGGTGCAGATCGACGAACCAGCCTTGTGCCTTGATCTGCCTGCCAACTGGTTGGCGGCTTATCAGCCTGCCTACGAGGAGCTGGCCGATGCGGGCGTGAAGTTGTTGCTGGCCACGTATTTCGATACCGCGGCCAATCACGCTTTGCTGGCCTGCCAGTTGCCAGTCCAGGGCTTTCACATCGACCTGGTGCGGACGCCGCAGCAGCTCGATGCCTGGCTGGCCGCCCTGCCTGGCGATGCCGTGCTGTCTGCCGGGGCGATCGATGGGCGCAACATCTGGCGCAATGATTTGCGCGTGACGCTGGCCACGCTGCAGCCTTTGCATGCGCGTTTGGGAGATCGTTTGTGGATCGCGCCATCGTGCTCGCTGCAGCACGTCCCGGTGTCGCTGGAAGGCGAGGGCAAGCTGGACCCTGAGATCCGATCCTGGCTGGCCTTTGCTACGGAGAAGCTCTGCGAAGTTTCAACCTTGGCGCAGGGCCTCAACGAAGGCGAAGCGGCCATCACCGCGTCACTGCAAGCCAGCGATGCAGCGCAATCCTCACGCAGGCAATCGGGCCGGGTCACACACGAGTTGGTGCAAAGGCGCCTGCGCCAGGTGACGCCCGAGATGGCACAAAGGCACAGCCCCTTCGTGCACCGCATCGCTGTACAGCGCGAGGCCTTGCAGTTGCCGCCACTGCCCACCACCACGATCGGCTCATTCCCGCAAACCGCCGGCATTCGCCAACTGCGCGCACGCCACAAGCGCGGCGAACTCAGCGCGCTGGATTACCTCACCGCCATTCGCAGCGAGATCGAACTGGCCGTGCGCAAGCAAGAGGCGCTGGACATCGATGTGCTGGTGCATGGCGAGGCCGAGCGCAATGACATGGTCGAGTACTTTGGTGAACAGCTGTGGGGCTATGCTTTCACGGAAAACGGCTGGGTGCAAAGCTATGGCTCGCGCTGCGTCAAGCCGCCCATCATCTATGGTGATGTGTTTCGCCCCGAAGCCATGACCGTGGAGACGACACGCTATGCGCAATCGCTGACCAGCAAGCTGATGAAGGGCATGCTGACAGGGCCGGTCACCATGCTGCAGTGGTCCTTCGTGCGAGACGATCAACCAAGGGAGACGACGGCCTTGCAACTGGCCTTGGCCATTCGCGACGAGGTGGCCGATCTGGAAAAGGCCGGCATCCGCATCATCCAGATCGACGAGCCTGCGTTCCGCGAAGGGCTGCCTTTGCGCCAGGCCGATTGGCCGCGCTACCTCGATTGGGCCGTGCGTGCTTTCCAGATCTCGGCCGCCTGTGTGCGTGACGACACCCAGATCCACACCCACATGTGCTACTCGGAGTTCAACGACATCTTGCCGTCCATTGCCGCCATGGATGCCGATGTGATCACCATCGAGACCTCGCGTTCGGCCATGGAGCTGCTCGATGGCTTTGGCGAGTTCAGGTATCCCAACGAGATCGGGCCGGGTGTGTATGACATCCACTCGCCACGCGTGCCGGGCGTGGACGCCATGCTCAAGCTGCTGGAGCGTGCATGCGACGTGATCCCGCCTGAGCGCTTGTGGGTCAACCCGGACTGCGGCCTCAAGACCCGAGGCTGGCCTGAGACCGAAGCGGCGCTGGGCAATATGGTGCAGGCGGCCCAGCGCATGCGGGAGCGGTTGGCGCGTTGAGTGCGGGCCTCTGTCACCCCCTCCTTTAGTGGGATCGCTGCCCGCTTGAATCCGCTTATTCTTCGCGGCACGCGGGTGTGCCCGCGATGCCAAGCGAACGAATAGCCATAGGGGGTGCCACTTGGACAAACGCGACGTGAACCAGTTGTCAGATGAAAAGAGCTCGCTGGTAGAGCAGTTGGTCGATCAAACCGTTGTCAAGCCTGTCAAGGTGCTTGGTGAGGCAGTTGAAGAGACCGCCGAGTTATTGAAGGGCAGTGGTGAACTTCAGCCTGGCGTGGGTTTGGCCAGTGGCGCATTGGCGCTCACGCTGGGTTTTCTGGGTTTGATGGGTGTGCTCGCGTTCTGGTTCCCTCAGTACCTGACCACGCCTGAGTTGCGGCACAAGTACTCTGTGCCCGTGTTGCGTCAGATCCTGTTCTGGGGCCTCTTGCTTGCGGGCGCCATCTCCTTGGCCAATGTGACGCTCAACAAGCAGAGAAGGCTCAATCTGTGCGCGCTGGCATTGGTGGGGTTGGCTGTGATGATGGGCGGCTCCAAGGTCCCTGTTGGCGATTTTCCAGATCACACGCCCTATATCGGCCTGGACTGGTTCATTCTGGATCTACTGGGCTCTACCTTGATCTTCGTGGTCATCGAGAAGTTGTTCCCTTTGTACAAAGGGCAGGCCGTCTTCCGTTCCGGCTGGCAAACAGATTTGACCCATTTCGTGGTCAATCACTTCATTGTGGGCCTGGTGCTCCTGACCGTGAATTTCATGATTCATCGTGTGTTCGGCTGGATGGTGCGAGACAGCTTCCAGGACATGGTCCAGAACCTGCCGTTTCTACCCCAGTTGTTGCTGTGCCTTCTGGTGGCCGATCTGATGCAGTACTGGACGCACCGGGCTTATCACGAAGTACCTTTCCTGTGGCGATTCCATGCCGTTCATCACAGTGCCAAGACGATGGACTGGATTGCCGGCTCTCGCATGCACATGTTGGAGTTGGTCGTCACGCGCGTTTGCGTGCTGGGGCCTTTGTATGTTTTCGGATTCGAGAAGTCGGTGATGGACGCCTACATCATCGTGGTGGGTTTCCAGGCCGTCTTCAATCATGCCAATGTGCACTTGCCCTGGGGGCCGCTCAAGTACGTGTTGGTCACGCCTGATTTCCATCACTGGCATCACTCGTCAGATGAGGTCGCGCTGGACACCAACTACGCGGCGCACTTCGCCTTCCTGGATCATATTTTCGGCACCGTGGTGAAGGCCAAGGAGGCCTTTCCTGAGCGGTACGGTGTGCTCGGGGATTACATGCCGGAAGGCTTCGTCAAGCAGCAAATGTTCCCGTTCAAGAAACAGCCTTGAGAGCCCTGCGCTCAGTGCGCTGATCTCTGGTGGCGAGCCTGGAGGACTCGGCTAGGATGCGATCTGTCCGCTAACTTGTTAGCTTCATGCATTTCGCTGCGCCATGTCCTCAGACTCTCAAGCTGTCCTGCTGATCGCCAACCGTGGCGAGATCGCCATCCGCATTGCCCGTGCTGCGTTCGAACTCGGCTGGCGCACCGTCGGCTTGATGGCGCAAGACGAGCATGACGCGCTGCATGCCAGCCACATGGATGCCGTGCAGGTGCTGCCCGGCAAAGGCGTGCCGGCCTATCTGCACATCGAGCAGGTTGTGGCGGCCGCACTGGCCCAGGGGTGCACCCACGTGCACCCCGGTTATGGCTTGTTGAGCGAGAACGCTGATTTCGCCAGAGCTTGCGCAGCAGCTGGTCTGACCTTCGTGGGGCCCGCGCCAGAGGTGCTCGATGAGCTGGGTGACAAGGCCCAGGCCAGGGCCTTGGCGCGGCGCTGCAAGGTGCCGGTCACCACAGGCATCGACAGCGCCATCACCTTGGATCAGGCGCAGACCTTCTTCCAGCAACTGGCATCAGCAGGGCAAGGGCGCGCGGCCGTGATGATCAAGGCCTTGGCCGGCGGTGGCGGCCGCGGCATGCGCATCGTCGATCAGTTCGAGGGCATCGCCCCGGCCTTCGAGCGTTGCCAGGCTGAAGCCTTGGCCGCTTTCGGTCGCGGTGATCTGTACATCGAGCAACTGGTGCTGCGGGCGCGGCACATCGAGGTGCAGGTGCTGGGCGATGGCACGGGCGCCGTGAGTCATGCCTGGGAGCGCGATTGCACCGTGCAACGCAACCATCAGAAGCTGATCGAGATCGCTCCAGCGCCTGATCTGGATCCCGCATTGCGCCAGCATCTGCTGGATGCGGCTGTGACCATGGCGCAGGCCGTGACGCTGCGCGGCCTGTGCACCTTCGAGTTCCTGCTGGATCTGGATCAACCTGGTTCCAGCACCTTCTATTTCATGGAAGCCAACCCGCGTCTGCAGGTCGAGCACACGGTGACCGAGGCCATCACGGGCCTGGATCTGGTGCAGACGCAGTTGCGCTTGTCGCAAGGGGCCACGCTGGCCGAATTGCAGGTACATCAATCAGACATCGCGCGCCCCAGAGGCTCGGCCATTCAGGTGCGCGTCAATGTGGAGCGCATGGGGCCCGATGGCCGCGCCTTGCCGGCAGGCGGCACCATTCGCGCGTATGAACCGCCTGCAGGCCCCGGCATCCGCGTAGACGGCTGCGGCCATGCGGGCATGCAGCCGCATCCTGGCTTTGATACCTTGCTGGCCAAGGTCATCGTGCATCACCCATCTGGTTTTGATGCCGCCTTGCAGCGCACGCGCAGGGCCCTGGCCGAGTTCCGCCTGGATGGTGTGGACAGCAACATCGCGTTCGCGCAGGCCTTGCTGGCGCATGACGATCTACCTCGCTACAAGGTCAGCACACGTTGGTTGTCGCTGCACGTGGCGGCATTGCTGGAATCAGCCACCAGACAGCCTCGCCCCCGTGAACTGCAACATGCCTGGCATGCTGATCAGGCGGGCCAGGGTGCAACTGCCCAAGGTGGCGCCAGCTTGCCTGAAGGGTGCGTGGCTTTGAGGGCCCATGTGCCGGGCTCACTGGTGAGCCTGCTGGTGCAACCGGGCGATGTGGTCCGCACGGGGCAACGCGTGGCCGTCATCGAAGCCATGAAGATGGAGTTCGAGATCCTCGCGTCGCAAGGCGGCCGAATCGAAGCCGTGCTGACCGAGCCAGGCACGGTCGTCAACGAAGGGCAGGCCTTGTTGGCCATTGACCCTTCTGCCGATGACGGGCAAGCCCATGCTTCGGGTGAGCAGGCGCTGGATCCCGATCACATCCGGCCTGATCTGGCCGAGGTGATCGAACGCCATGCGGTGACGCTGGACGCACGTCGCCCCGATGCTGTGGCCAAACGCCATGCCAAGGGTCACCGCACGGCGCGCGAGAACGTGGCGGACTTCCTGGATGAGGGCAGCTTCATCGAATACGGTGCACTGGCCCTGGCTTCACAGCGCATCCGCCACAAGGAAGCCGAGCTGATTCAGCGCAGCCCGGCCGATGGCCTGATCGCCGGCCTGGGTACGGTCAATGCCGATCAGTTCGGCGAGCAGGTAGGCCGTTGCATGGTGCTGGCCTATGACTACACCGTGTTCGCGGGCACGCAAGGCATCATCAACCACAAGAAGACCGACCGCATGCTGCACCTGGCCTTGCAGCGGCAGTTGCCTTTGATCCTGTGGGCCGAAGGGGGTGGAGGGCGCCCCAACGATGAATACCCCGGCGTCTCCTTGCTGGACAACATGACCTTCCTGGGCCTGGCTCGTCTGAGTGGGCAAGCGCCCACGATTGCCATCGTCAATGGCCGCTGCTTTGCGGGCAATGCTTCATTGGCTGGTTGTTGCGACGTCATCATCGCCACACGAGACACAACCATCGGCATGGCCGGACCCGCCATGATCGAAGGTGGCGGCCTGGGCAAGTTCGCGCCCGAAGAGGTCGGCCCGGTCAGCATGCAAGCGCCCAACGGCGTCATCGACATCGTGGTCGACAACGAGCTCGATGCGATCAAGGTAGCGCAGCAGTACATCGGCTACTTCCAGGGGCGCACGCCCGATTGGCAATGCGCCGATCAACGCACGCTGCGCCATGTGGTGCCCGAAAAGCGCACCCGTGTCTACGATGTGCGCGAGGTCATCCACACCGTATGCGACACCGGCTCCGTGCTGGAACTACGCCGCGACTTTGCGCCCGGCATGATCACGGCATTGGCGCGCATCGAAGGCAAGCCTGTGGGCCTGATCGCCAATGACCCGCGCCACCTGGGTGGTGCCATCGACGCGCCTGGCGCAGACAAAGCCGCGCGCTTCATGCAACTGTGCGATGCCTATGACATCCCGCTGATTGCCCTGTGCGACACGCCCGGCTTCATGGTCGGGCCGGATGCCGAGAAGACGGCCACCGTGCGGCACTTCTCGCGCATGTTCCTGGCGGCGGCCAGCATCACCGTGCCTTACTTCACCGTGGTGCTGCGCAAGGGCTATGGCCTGGGCGCGCAGGCCATGACGGCAGGCAGCTTGCTGGCCCCCGACTTCACGGTGGCCTGGCCTACGGGCGAATTCGGTCCCATGGGTTTCGAAGGGGCCGTGCGCCTGGGCTTCAGCAAGCAGCTCGATGCCATAGAAGATCCGGTGCAGCGTCAACAACTGTTTGACGGCTTGGTGGCGGCGGCCTATCAAAAGGGCAAGGCGCTGAACATGGCCGCTCACCTGGAGTTGGATGATGTGATCGATCCCGCCGATACGCGCCGCTGGCTGGTGCGGGGGATGGCGGCTATGCCTCCGGTCGTGCCGCGCGATGGCCGCAAGCGGCCTTTTGTGGATGCCTGGTAAGACCGCAAACCGGAGGGCAATGCGGCTCCGTATTTTCACAGCACGGCATGCCCGGAGCCCCTGTTCGCAGGGGGCTCACAGGGAAAGCATTGAGCCAGTCTGGGGCATGAGTTAGAGTCAGCCCCGCTAACGGACTGCGTATCAATATGACAAAACACAGGGATGAGTCTGAGCAAGGCCTTGCCTTGCCTTTGCCGAATGTCGCGCTGGGCACCTTGAGTGCGCTGGCGCTTGCGGCCTGTGGCGCAGGCGAGGGCGGCACGCCAAACAGCGAAGCGCAAGCGCAAGCCTCGGGCGGCAAAGTGGCCACTTCAGAAGACGAGCAGGCCGCCGTGCGCTTCCTCGATCAGGCCGGTCTGGGTGCCACGACGGCCGAGGTCAAGGCCCTGACAGACAGCGGATTGAATTTCAACGCCTGGCTGGATGCGCAGTTCGCCATGGTGCCTGTTACCTCGGCATGGCAAATCGCAAGTGATCTGGGTATTGGCAAGCTCGATCAGAACAAGGACGGCATACCTGACCTGATCGGCAGTGATTTCGGCTTGGACAACGCGCTCTGGTATCGCCTGTTCAAGAGCCCGGACGTGCTGCGCCAGCGCATCGTGCTGGCCTTGTCCGAGATCTTCGTTGTCTCCATTCGCAACATGCCGATCCCTTGGGGGCAGTTCGCCTGCCTGGCCTACTGGGACATCCTGGAGTCAGGGTGTTTTGGCACCTTCCGCGAGTTGATCGAGCGCATCACCCTGTCGCCCGCGATGGGCGTGTACCTGAGCATGCGTGGCAGCCAGAAGGCAGATCCCGTCAGCGGGCGGCGCCCCGACGAGAATTACGCGCGCGAGTTGCTGCAGCTCTTCACGATCGGGCTCAAGGAGCTGGATGACAACGGCATGCCCACGGCCAACGATACCTACACCAATGAGGACGTCATGGCCCTGTCACGGGTGTTGACCGGGTGGGATTTCGATGTGGCCACGCCGCCCGCCTATGTCAAGGATCAGACCCCCGATTTCACCCGCTTGCCCATGAAGCCTCACTCGGAGCTTCACGATGAGGACGACAAGACCTTCCTGGGGCTCACGATCAAGGGCAAGGCCAATGACGCTGTTGGTGATCTGGAGCAGGCACTCGATCACATCTGTGACCACCATAACGTGCCGTTCTTCTTCTCTCGCCAGCTGATTCAGCGCCTGGTCATGAGCAACCCCACGCCGGATTACGTCATGCGCGTGGCGGCCAAGTTCAAGGACAACGGGCAAGGCGTGCGAGGTGATCTCAAAGCGGTCATCCGGGCCGTCCTGACAGACCCCACGGCGCGGGATGTGCTGACCGGGCTGGCTGCCGTGCAACGCAGCAAGCTGCGCGAGCCCATGCTGCGCTTTGTGCAATGGGGGCGGCTGGCTCGCTTGCAATCGACTGACAATCTGTGGAGCATCGGCGATCTGTCGGCTGCGAGTCGCCTGGCGCAAAGCCCGATGCGTTCGCCCTCCGTCTTCAACTTCTTCAGGCCGGGCTATGTGCCCCTGAACTCCGGCGTGAGCGCCGATGGCTTCGTGGCGCCCGAGTTCCAGATCACGGACGAATCCTCTGTGGTGGGTTATGCCAACTTCATGTGGAATCACATGGATGGGGCGCCCGCCCAGGCCATGAGCGTGGACTACAGCGAGTGGACGGCCATCGCCACCGACGCGACCAAACTGGTCGACCGGCTCAACCTCATGCTGTCGGCCAGGGCCATGTCCAGCGTGACCGTGGAGCGCATCACCAAGGCGATCGATGCCATGAAGAAGGATACGAGCGCCCGGCTGGCGAACCGTGTCAAGGCCGCGTTCTACCTGATCCTGGTGTCCCCCGATTACATGGTTCAGCGTTGAGGAGATCACGATCATGACCATCCAAGATCCGAATCGCCGTGGCTTCCTGCGCCGCAGTGGTGCGTTGTCCCTCGGGGCCTTGTCGGCCCCCTGGGT
>NZ_SCTN01000503.1 GCF_004297345.1 Aquabacterium sp.
GGGTCGCTGGCTTTGCTGAAGCTCAGCGGGTCGTTCTCCACATCGCTGGCTGTGACCTGCCCGGTGATGACGGTGTCTTCGTTGCCGCTGACGTTGGGGTTGTTGGCCGTGGGGGCGTCGTTCACCGGGTTGATGGTGACGGTGACGGTGGAGGTGGCTGTGCCGCCTTGGCCGTCAGAGACGGTGACGGTGAAACTGTCGGTGCCGTTGTAGTTGGCGTTGGGTGTGTAGTTGAAGCTGCCATTGGCTGCCACGCTCACGCTGCCGTGTGTCGGGTCACTGCCTTTGCTGAAGCTCAAGCTGTTGCCGTCCACATCCGCGCCGCTGACTGCGCCGGTGATGAGCGTGTCCTCGTTGCCGCTGACGGCTTCATCCTGTGTGGTGGGGGCATCGTTGACCGCCGTCACGTTGATGGTCAAGGTGCGTGTTGTGGCATCCAGGTTGACGCCACCGTTGGCCGTGCCGCCGTTGTCCTGAACCTGGAAGCCCAATGTGGCGTAGCCCGTGCCATTGGCATTGGCTGCAGGGCTGAATACGAGCAGGCCGGCATTGATGTCAGCCACGGACACGAACTGCCCGACCGATACGGCGCTGCCATTGAGCGTGAGCGTACCGGCGGCGGGCAGGGTGGTGAGCTTGACGGCTTGCAGCGTGTTGGCGGGCGTGTCGTCCGGGTCGGTGAAGCCGAAGTCCGAGGCACTGAACACATAGCTCGTGTCCTCGTTGGTGGTGACGGTCTTGTCCGCACCCGCCGGGGCATCGTTGACCGGCGTCACGTCCAGCGTCATGGTGCGGGCGCTGGTGTCCAGGTTCAAGCCACCATTGGCGGTGCCGCCATCGTCCTGCACCTTGAACTGGAAGCTGCTGTAGCCTGTGCCATTGGCATCGGCCGCCGGGGCCAGTTGCAGGCGGCCTGCCGCGATGTCGCTGGCCAGGATCACGTCATTGGCCGACACGGCCACGCCATTGAGGGTGAGGCTGCCGGCTGCGGGCACGCTGGTGATCTTGACGCCGAAGAAGGCGTTGCCATCCACATCCGAGAAACCGAAGTCGCTGTTGGAGAACACATAGGGCGTGTCTTCGAGCGTGGTGACCGTCTTGTCACTGCCCAGTGGCGCATCGTTGACCGAGGCCACATCGATGGTCATGGTGCGGGCGGCGGCATCCATGTCGGCGCCGCCATGGGCCGTGCCACCGTCGTCCTGCACCTTGAAATCGAAGCTGGCGTAGCCCGTGCCGTGGGCGTTGGCGGCGGCCGTGAACTGCAGCTTGCCGGCAGCGATGTCGCTGGCCTGGATCACGTCATTGGCCGAGACGGCCGCACCGTTGAGCGTCAGTGAGCCAGAGGCCGGTACCGCCGTGATCTTCACGGCCAGCAGGGTGTTGGTGCTGGGGTCGGATGGATCGGTGAAACCGAAGTCCGATGTGCCGAAAACATAAGGTGTGTCTTCCAGTGTAGTCACGGTGTGTGCCGTGCCAACAGGCGCATCGTTGATGTTGAGCAGATTAACCGTGTAGTTCGTGTCCAGCGCGAAGCCACCGCTGTCCGTGGCGCGCACGGTGAGCGTGTAGTGACTGGCATCTGCGTAAAGCAGGTTGGCGCTGTCTGCCACGGTGATCTCACCCGTGCTGCTGTTGATCGCGAAGCGCCCGGCGGCCGAGTTGGTCAGCGAGTAGGTGACGGTGCTGCCATTGACTGACGAACCGTCCACCACGGTGCCCACGGTCGTGCCGTTGGCCGCCTTTTCGTAGACATTCAGGCCGTTTGACTGGTTATAGAGCGAGGCGATCTCGGTGGCCGTCATGGCGCGATTGACCAGAAGAAGGTCATCGATTGCACCGTTCATGCCATAGCTGCCAGCCCAATTGGATTGGGCCACGTAGTTGTTCGTGCGCACCCCGGTTGCCAGGGCCGTGCCATTGAAGGTGCCCGACAGCTGCCCGTTGAAGTAGATGTTCATCGTGCCGGCGTTGTCCACCGTGCAGGCGATGTAGGCCCATTGGCCTGTCTGCACCACGTCGCCAACAGCCGTGGTGCAGTAATCTTGGTTGATGTTGTCGTGCTGTAGCACGAAGGTCATCTGCTGTGTGGTGGCGGCGCGGGCCAGCACGATGTTGCCGATGCCGGTGGCGTTCGCCTGCCCGAAATCGATGATGCGGTCAAAGCCGCCGCTGGCATTGTTGAACGAATCGAACTTCACCCACAGCGAAATCGTCATGGCACCACCGGTACTCAGGCCAGCAATGCTGCCGCCTGTCTGCGGCGCTGCGCCTGTTTCATCGTTGGTGATGCCAAAGCCACTGGTTCGGCCATCGTGACCAAATACTGGCGTGGGGGCGCCGATGAGCGTCATGTCGTGGCCGCCAGCCGAGTCGTCGCGCCCCAGGTTGGCGTTGGCGTCGAAGCCATAGTAGGCGGCGATGTCTGTTGGTGTGACTCCTGGGATGGCCACCGAGCCCATGGCTGCGGCCGGCACGACATTGATCGCGACGTTGGCCGATGCGGTGAGGTTGCCGCCACCCGTGTTGCCCAGGTCATCAATGGCCAGCGTGAGTGTGGCGCTGGCCGTGGGCGTGCCGCTGTCGTTGATGTAGCTGACGGTGGCGCCGGCATTGCCTTGCAGCAGGTTGTTGATCTGCGTGACCATGCCACTGAGCGTGACGCTCCCCGAGCCCGATCCGCTGATCGACACACCGCTGGTGCCTGCTGCCACCGTGAGCGTGCCCAGGTCAGCGCTCAAGGTCACCTGTACGCTGGTGCTGCTGCCATCGGGGTCGGCGATGCTCAGGCCGGTGTTGTGCAGCAGCAGGTTCTGGGCTTGCACCACCGAGTAGCTCGGGGCCGTGATCGATACCGTGGGTGCATCGTTCACCGGGGTGATGTTGATGGTGGCCGTGTCAGTGCCTGTCAAGGTGCCGCCGCTGCCGGTATTGCCCAGGTCTGAGACCAGCAGTGTGAGCATGTCGCTGGCAGGCGGGGCGTCGCTGCTGATGATGTAGCTCAGCGTGGCGCCACCGTTGCCGGCCAGCAGATTGTTGATCTGGGTGATCGTGCCGGTCAGCGTGATCGTGGTGGTGGTGGAGCCCGATACCACCACGCCGGTGCTGCCGGCCGAGACGGTCAAGGTGCCCGACGTGACAGACAGCGTGGCCTGCATGCTGCTGCTGCCCGCATCGACGTCGCTGATGCTCAGGCCGGTGCCGTTCAGCGTCAAACTGACTTGCTCGGTCGCGTTGTAGCTGATGGGCGTGATGGTGGCCACAGGCGCGTCGTTGACCG
>NZ_SCTN01000065.1 GCF_004297345.1 Aquabacterium sp.
GAGCTTGGTTTCCAGCGCGAATTCATAGATGGCCACAATGGCTGCGACCAGAATCACGTAGGGCACCAGAGGGACGAACTGGCGAATCATCGCGGGGATGGCCACCATGGGCGACTCGATGTTGGCGCGTTCGGTGCGCAGCATCTGCGAAGCCAGGAAGAACAGCGTGGAGGTCAGCAGGAACACATAGAAGCCCCAGTGGTAGAGGCCGGATGTGGTTACTTGCTTGTTCAGCGCGGCAATGAACACCACCAGCAGGCAAGGGCGCAACACAACGCCCAGCGAGCCGGACATGGCCGTTGCAGCCAGCGCGAACTGGCGCGAGCCACCCGAGGCGCGGACTTCGTGATAGATGATGCCGCCAGCGGCAATCACGAAGATACCCGATGCGCCCGTATAGGCCGTGGCAAACGACGCACCGATCAGGATGATGTAAGTCAGCAGTTGCGGTGACAGGTTCCATGGACGCAGCACGTTCATGAACAAGTCAACGATGCGGCTTTGCTTGAGCAACATGCCGGCCCAGATGAACAAGCCCAGGTTCATGAAGATGCTGGGCAACTCCATCAACTGGTTGATGTAGATGGCCAGGCCTGCATGGTGACCCTTGATCAGGAAGTACACGCCCGCCACCGTGGCCATTTGTGCATAGAGTGGCACAGCCAGGAAGGCTCCAGACCAGTCGCCTTCGCCATGAGGCGACTTCACTGGCATGACAACGCGCTTGAGGTTGATCAGCAGCAAGGTAGTGAACAGGGCCATCCAGATGTAATGGATCAGCGGGTGTTCGATGGGGACGCCTGAACCTTGCAGGATCTGGTAGTAACGCACCGCCGAGAACAGCAGCAGGCCGGAGGACACCACCTGCGACGCGGATTGCAGCAGGTAGTCCTTGGAGTAGTGGCCCGGACGGATACCGATGTGGTGGAAGCCCAGCGTGGTGGTGATGGCGGCAATGGCGACCATCAACAGCAGGATCAACGGACGGTTGTCCGTGCCGACCTGGAACAAGCCGAAGAAGCTGGTTTCCAGCGTGCGATAGGCCTTGACCTGAGGTGTCTGATGTTGCAGAACCTTGTTGTAGATGTCGTGCTTGGCCTTGCAAATAGCCTGAGCTTGCTCGATCGACTTACGCAGAACGGCTGGATCAGCAGCTGTTTGCGCGCCAAAGATGTCGTCAATGTCGTCGCCCTTGGTGGGGGGGGCGGCCAACTGCTTGGCCAATTCGGCCTCAATATTGACGTTGGCGTCACATTCAGGCTTGGTAGGCTCGGCGCGCAGCATGAAGTACTGCACTTGGGCCTGAGAGTCTCCAAACATGGATTCGCCCAGTTTCAGCAACTGGCCGTGAACCATCTCACCCGTGCCGACGATCAGCGTCAACAAAAGCAGGGCAAAGACGGGCAGGCTGGAGAACCATTCAAGGAAGGTTCGACCCAGGATCTTTCGGGAGTCAGGGGTGTTCATTGGCAATCACGCGACTGTGCTGACCTTGAGGTGTCAGTCGTCCAAAGGGGAGAGGCCTCGTGGCCTCTCGGCGATATCAGCAGTACTGCATGGCAACGGGTGAGGCTGCCGCTGCCGGGATTACTTCCACTCTACTTCTGACTTGGTTGAGCACTCGGGGTCAGCCGGGTTCACATTGCAACGGATCTTTTTGATGATCCGCAGGCCCACCTTGTCGTAGAGGCCCTTCTGCGCGATATCGATGCGCGATTCACGCAGCATCAAGGTGTACTTGTACGAGTTCTCGGAACTCAGCTCCATCCAGGTTGCTGGTGGGATGCTGGCGTCGGCCTGCTTGATCAGTTGCAAGGCGCGATCGAACTGGCTGGACCAGTATTCACGCGACTTTTCGCCGAACCCTTCAGGGAACTTGGTCTTGTTGAGCACGACCTGATAGGTCAGGATCATGATCGGGAAGCGCGTG
>NZ_SCTN01000504.1 GCF_004297345.1 Aquabacterium sp.
CCTGTGATCAACAGTCGCAGGTAAATCGGTGCAGCCATGGTTTCGATCACTTCGGTGGGGTCAATGCCCGCACGCACCTCACCTCTGGCCATTGCCTTCTCCACGATCACGGCGGCACCCGCAAAGCGCCCCTGCCAGAACGCCCGGCGTGCTTCTTCAGCGCCATCCATATGGGCCAGGGCCGCGACCAGTGCGCTCACCATATGGGCCACGGCAGGTTGCGAAAGGTAGGTGATCACCTGGTCCGCCAGCGCGCGGAGGTCTGCCTCGAGCGTACCCAAGTCAGGCACCGCAATGGCCTCGCCGGCCATGTGCTGGACAGTGGCCAGCACCAACTCGGCTTTGGTGGGCCACCGCCGATAGACGGTCGTATCAGCGATCCCTGCAGCCAGCGCGACTTGACGATGTCCAAGGGCTTCATAGCCCTCTTCAAGCAGGATGCGAGCAGATGCACTGAGCGCTTGGCTCGTCACCTTCGCGGTACGGCCGCCAGTACGGCGCTGGACGGTCCGATTCGGTTCGGTTCTTGAGGCTGAATCCGCGCTTCCACTCATTGGGGCAGTCTAGCATCGCCGCTCTCGGCAGCATCCCTATGACAGGGAGCGCAGATAGCCCTCGATCCAATTCGAAAACTCACAGGCCAAGTGCCATCGATGCCCGTCGATCATGAACCAGGGTGTGCTCCATGGAAAGGCCACGCTCAGTCGCCCACGGAAGCCGCCTCCGGCTTGCGTTCCGAACTGGTGGTAGGCATACCCGATGGTTCGCGGGCCATCCATGGCCACACCGCCAACGCGAGCGGGCAGCCCTGATGCCAAAGCGACGGGGTTACCCGATGCGTTCGTGTAGTCGATGTCAAATTGGGAGGCCAGCGGCGAGCCACCCGTGGTCTCCAGCACATACTGCTGGCCATTTTGCAGGGTTTCGATGACATAGTGATCGGGGCAAGCGAGCAGCATCGCGGGCTCGTCATTGGCTTGCACGCGACCTGCAAACCATTGGACAAAACCCTCCGCACTGCCCAAGGGGCACTGGATATCGGTGACCGACAAGGTATACCGTCCGAATGAAGTGCTCACCAGCAACCTTTCGACCATGCCCGAGAGGGCCAACTCGTCAGCGAGTACCTCCTTGATGCGTTGTGGCCCCAGTTGAAGCTTGAGGAGCAGCAGATCCTGGCGCATCTGTGCGATGCTCGCCGCAGAGATATTGGATGCCACCGTAGCGTCATTCAGTTGGGACGCGACAGGGCTCGTGGCGCATGGTTTCAACTTCTGCCAAACCACACGCATGCGGCGGAACTCCCATTCCAACACCTGAGCCCGGGTGACGGCTTGGCCGTTGATGAGGCAAGTGATGCCAGCCATCGTTGGGCTATTTGAGCTTGGCGATGGCGACTGCCCCCAGGCTCGAGGCAATACAACCCATGCCGCGCCGATGCCCGCGGTTCGAACCAGTAGATCTCTGCGCTTGATATTCATCATCACACCCATTAATGCAGTATTTGCTGCGTTAATGAAATGTAGTCAGCCCAGCGAACTTACGTCAAGTCATGGAAAACACGCAGGCCTTTCGTCAGGCGAAAATCCCCACAGGTTTGCAACGACTCGTCAGTCCTGACGCCTGTGG
>NZ_SCTN01000505.1 GCF_004297345.1 Aquabacterium sp.
GAAGCCGTGCTAGCCGTTTTGCTCGAAGAGGCGGATGTTTTTGTCACAGGATCCTCCTTCCCAAAATGCGTGATCCACAGACTGAAGTCTTGATCCGGTTACGCGTGGCCAGGTACTGCTCCATCGCCCGTCTGGTCAAACGAGGCTTCCCGTCAGGCTTGCGCCATCACAGGAAGCGCGCGGATTGTAGCCATGCTTGTGGGGCGATTTCACCAGACTATCCCTCAAGGTGTGTATTTCAGTGACACCAGATCAGGACAGGCATTGATCCAGACCAGCTTTGAACAGGTCCTGCGGCAGGTCAATACCGATGAACACCATCTTGCTGACTTTTGTCTCACCAGGGGCCCATTTCGGGCCGACATCGCTGCCCATCAACTGGTGAACACCCTGGAAGACCACCTTTTTGTCCATGCCCGTGACATTCAGAACCCCCTTGTAGCGCAGCATGCGCGGGCCGTAGATCTGGACCATGGAGCCCAGGAAATCTTCCAGCTTGGTGGGGTTGAAGGGGCGATTGGACTTGTAGACGAAGGACTTCACGTCATCGTCATGCACATGATGGTGCGGGTGGTTGCAGTGCTCGCCATGCTCGTGATCATGGTCGCAGTGTTCGCCATGCTCATGGTGATGGTGGGCGTGGCCGTCGTCCTTGAGGAAGTCAGGGTCGATGTCCAGCTTGGCGTTGAGGTTGAAGCCCTTGATATCAAAGACTTCCTTGAGCGCCACGTCACCAAAGTGCACGCGCTTCTGCGGCGCACGTGGGTTCATGTGCTTGATGCGGTGGGAGAGGGCGTCCGCCTCTTCCTTCGAGACCAGATCGGTCTTGCTCATGAAGATCTGGTCGGCAAAACCCACCTGGCGGCGCGCTTCCTGGCGTTCATCAAGCTGCTTGTCGCCGTGTTTGGCATCCACCAGGGTGACGATGGCGTCCAGCAGGTACAACTCGGCGATCTCGTCGTCCATGAAGAAGGTCTGGGCGACGGGGCCTGGATCGGCCACGCCGGTGGTTTCGATGACCACGCGGTCGAAGGTCAGGGTGCCGGCGCGCTTTTGCTTGGCCAGATCGGACAGCGTGTCGCGCAGGTCTTCGCGAATCGTGCAGCAGATGCAACCGTTGTTCATCTGGATGATCTGCTCTTCGGTATCGGCAACGAGGATGTCGTTGTCGATGTTTTCTTCCCCGAATTCGTTTTCAATCACGGCAATGCGCTGGCCGTGAGCTTCGGTGAGGATGCGTTTGAGCAGCGTGGTCTTGCCGCTGCCAAGGAAACCGGTGAGGATGGTGACTGGAATCAGGCTCATAGCACAAGTGTAGCCCTGTGTTGAGCTGGCTGCCGCGATGCTGTGACGGAATTGACGCGGCCATAGGGTATTCTTGCAGCATCCCAACCACGACACCCCCGCCAGTGTCCGAACCTTCTCATAGTCGACCATCCAAGGTTGACAAAAACCATGCGCATTCCCCGAAGCGGGAGCGTGATCAACGCAGTCTGTTTGTTCGCCTGGTGGAATTTCTGTCCCCGGGGCCGGACTCCACAGCCGAGCTGATTGAAACCCTGGCGGATGCCGAGCACCGTGAGTTGATCGAGCCTGAATCCCGTGTGATGCTGGAGGGCGTGATTCGCATGGCCAGCATGTCTGCGGGCGATGTCATGGTCGCGGTCAAACGCATGGACCTGCTTGATATCGATGCGCCGTACGACCAATTGCTGAAGCTGGTCATTGAAACCGGGCACTCACGTTTCCCTGTTTTCGAGGGCTCGCGGGACAACATCATTGGCATGTTGATGGCCAAAGACCTGCTCAAGTTGCAGCGGGCGCCCGAATTGAACCTGCGGACTTTGTTGCGTGCGCCGGTGTTCGTGCCCGAATCGAAGGGGCTGAACGAGCTGTTGCGCGAGTTCAGATCCAACCGCAGTCACATGGCCATCGTGATCGACGAGTTCGGCAAGACGGCCGGGCTGCTGACGATCGAAGACGTGCTGGAAGAGATCGTCGGCGAGATCGAGGACGAATTCGACGACGAAGACACCCCGTCGAGCATCTTCACGCTGGCTGACGGCAGTCAGCGCGTGGCGGGTGATGCTTCCATCGTGTCGGTCAATGAAACCTTCGAGACCAACCTCCCGGAAGAAGACTTTGACACCATCGGCGGGCTGGTGGCGCATGAGCTGGGGCGCGTGCCTCGGCGAGGGGAGCACATGGATGTAGGTGGTTTGCGCTTTTCCGTGATGCTGGCTCGTGGCGGCGCCGTGCGCTGGTTCAAGGTCACGCGCGCGCCGGATGCCGCTGAAACCGCCGAGCAGTGAGTCGCCTTTCATGACGCAGTTTTCTTCGCCCCTATGGCGGCATCGTGCTGTGCGTTGGGCTGTCGCCGGGGGGGCTTTGCATGCCTTGTCGCTGTCGCCCTGGTGCGCGGCCCTGCACCAGGCCGCACCTGCCGTGGTTCAGACCATGGCGCTTTGCCTGCTGTTGGTGGCCTTGTGGCGGGACGTCTCGTTGCCAAGGCAGGCCGCAGCTGCAACCTGGACCTATGGCACCGTCTGGCTGATCGGCGCGACGGGCTGGATGTACGTCAGCCTGCATCGCTTTGGTGAGATGCCCGCCTGGCTGGCTCTCGCGGCGGTTGTTGGCCTGTGCGCTGCTTTGTCTCTGTATATGGCAGCGGTAGGGTGGGGCTGGGCGCGTTGGCGTCGTCAGGTCTGGTGGGCGGATGCGCTGTTGTTTTCCGGGCTCTGGCTGACGGCTGAGTGGGCCCGTGCCGTGATCTTCACTGGCTTCCCATGGGGCGCAAGCGGTTACGGCATGCTCGGTGTGCCATTGGTGAAGTTGGCGCCCTGGCTGGGCGTGTATGGCCTGGGTTGCGTCTGGGTGCTCATGGTGGCGGCGTCGGTTTGGGCGATTCTGGGCGGGCGCTCTGGCAAGGCCAGGGTCGGCGTGCCATTGTTGCTGGCTGGTGCCGTTCTGGGCCTGTCCAAGGTGCCGTTGCACTCGTTCACACAGTCGCATGGTCGGGTATTGAGCGTGAGCCTGCTTCAAGGCAATGTGGCGCAGGACGAGAAGTTCGTATCCGAGCGTCAGGTGCCGATGCTGATTTGGCATGCGCGCCAGATCGTGTCTGCCAAAGGGCAGCTGGTTATTGCGCCGGAGACCGCCATTCCCTTGTTGCCATCCCAATTGCCCGAGGGGTACTGGGATCAGATCAAGCGCAGCTTCGGTTCCGGGAGCCAGCGCTACGCCCTGATCGGTGTGCCTCTGGGTGATTTTGATGTGGGCTATACCAACTCGGTGGCGGGCCTGTCGGCCGATGCGATGGCGATGCCTGAGGGCATGTACCGCTACAACAAGCATCACTTGGTGCCGTTCGGCGAGGTCATCCCACTGGGCTTTCATTGGTTTGTCCAGATGATGAACATGCCTTTGGGGGACTTCACCCGCGGTCCGCTGAATGCGCCGCCTTTCATCGTGCAAGATCAGCGCATTGCGCCCAATATCTGCTATGAAGATTTGTATGGCGAGGAGATTGCCGCCAGGTTCAGAGACGAGCGGCAAGCCCCGACCATCCTGGCTAATGTGAGCAATCTAGCCTGGTTCGGTGAGCACGTGGCTATCCACCAGCATCTGCAGATTGCCCGCATGCGCTCGCTGGAGTTCCAGTTGCCCACACTGCGTGCAACGAACACGGGCGCCACCGTGGTGATTGATCACGATGGCCGCGTGATACACGCTTTGGAGACCAATACCCGTGGCGTATTGGAGGCTTCCGTGCAGGGGCGAACGGGCATCACGCCCTTTGCCTATTGGGCCTCCAGGTGGGGCTTGTGGCCCATGTTCGCACTGGCTGTGTTGCTGATCGCTGCGGGTTGCGCGGGTGTGAGAAATCGCACGTTGGCGCCCCTTGGTGGAGATGGCCTCGCCATTCACTAGAATCGAGGTTTTGCATCGGGGTTGAGCAAGCCAGATCTGGCCACCTGATCGCAAGACAGCACAATCAATTTACTCATCGATCGAGGCCACTTCCTGAGTGGCTGAGGTCACACAAGGCTACAACATGCTGACCTTCCAGCAACTGATCCTGCGTTTGCAAAGCTATTGGGACGCCCAGGGCTGCACGCTGCTTCAACCCTATGACATGGAAGTGGGTGCCGGCACCAGCCACACGGCCACTTTCCTGCGCGCGTTGGGCCCCGAGCCCTGGAAGGCCGCCTACGTTCAACCCAGCCGCCGCCCCAAGGATGGCCGCTATGGCGAGAACCCCAACCGTTTGCAGCACTACTACCAATACCAGGTGGTGCTCAAGCCGGCGCCTGCCAACATCCTGGAGCTTTATCTGGGCTCGCTGGAGGCCCTGGGCTTCGATCTCAAGAAGAACGACATCCGCTTTGTGGAAGACGACTGGGAGAACCCCACGCTGGGCGCCTGGGGCCTGGGTTGGGAAGTCTGGCTCAACGGCATGGAGGTGACACAGTTCACCTACTTCCAGCAGGTGGGCGGCATTGACTGCAAGCCCATCACGGGCGAGATCACCTATGGCCTGGAGCGCCTGGCCATGTACCTGCAAGGCGTGGAGAGTGTGTACGACCTGGTCTATTCGAAGGATCCGGCGGGCAAGGTCGTGAAGTACGGCGATGTGTTCCATCAGAACGAGGTCGAGCAATCCACCTATAACTTCGAGCACAGCAACGTCGAGTTCCTGCTGGGTGCGTTCACCAATTACGAGACGCAGGCCAAGTACCTGATGGAGCAGCAGCTGGCCTTGCCTGCTTACGAGCAAGTGCTCAAAGCAGCGCACACCTTCAACCTGCTGGATGCCCGTGGCGCCATTTCGGTGACCGAGCGCGCTGCCTATATTGGTCGCATCCGCAATCTGGCGCGCGCCGTGGCCGCGTCTTACCTCGACAGTCGTGCCCGTCTGGGCTTCCCGATGGCGCCAAAGGCCTGGGCGGACGAGGTGATTGAACAACTGAATAACAAGAAGGCTGCCTGAACATGCACACCGCCAACCTCCTCGTTGAACTGTTTGTAGAAGAGTTGCCTCCCAAGGCGCTCAAGAAGCTGGGTGAGTCGTTTGCCAATGTGCTGGCCGACAGCCTGAAGGCGCAAGGCCTGGCCAAGGCTGATGCCGTTGTGACCTCGTATGCGTCGCCGCGCCGCCTGGCTGTGCATGTGACCGATGTGGCCGCCAAGGCTGCTGATCAGGCTGTCCAGCAAAAGCTGATGCCAGTAGCTGTTGGCCTGGATGCAAGCGGCAATGCCACGCCAGCGCTGCTCAAGAAGCTGGCTGCGCTGGGTGCAGGGCCTGAGGCTGTTGCTGGCCTCAAGCGCGCGCCTGATGGCAAGGCCGAGGCGCTGTTTTTTGACAGTGTCAAAGCGGGTGCGGCCTTGGCTGAAGGCCTGCAAAAGGCGCTGGACGAAAGCATCGCCAAGCTGCCTATCCCCAAGGTCATGACCTACCAACTGGAGCAGGGCGAAGGCGTCGGTTTCCAGCCCGGTTGGACCAGCGTGAACTTCGTGCGCCCGGCGCATGGACTGGTGGCCTTGCATGGCGATCAGGAAGTGCAGATTGCTGCGCTCGGCCTCAAGGCAGGCCGTAGCACTGTGGGGCATCGCTTCGAAGCCCGCGTTGAGAAGATCATTTTGTTGACGGCCGATACTTACGCCGAGCAGTTGCAGCATGACGGTGCCGTCATCGCCAGCTTTGCCGACCGCCGCGCCGAAATCGTGCGCCAGTTGGCCGCCGCTGCAGCCAAGGCCGGCACCAATCTCAAGCCCATCGAAGACGATGCCTTGCTTGATGAGGTCACGGCCCTGGTCGAGCGCCCCAATGTGCTGACGGGCCGCTTTGAGGAAGCCTTCCTGGACGTGCCGCAGGAATGCCTGATCCTCACGATGAAGGCCAACCAGAAGTACTTCCCGCTGCTGGACGAGTCGGGCAAGCTGACCAATCAGTTCCTGATCGTCAGCAACATCAATCCGCAAGACCCCAGTGCCGTGATCGGCGGCAACGAGCGCGTGGTTCGTCCGCGTCTGGCGGATGCCAAGTTCTTCTTCGATCAGGATCGCAAGAAGACGCTGGAATCCCGCGTGGGTGGCCTGGCCAAGGTGGTGTACCACGGCAAGCTGGGCACGCAAGGTGAGCGCGCAGAACGTGTGCGCGCCATTGCCCACGAGATCGTCAAGCAATGGAGCCTGGCGACCGTGCCTTTCACGGTGGATGCCAAGGACCACTTCGATGTGCTCGACAGCAAGGCTCAGCAGGCTGCTCGCCTGGCCAAGACCGACCTGCTGACCGACATGGTCGGCGAGTTCCCTGAACTGCAAGGGATCATGGGCGCCTACTACGCGCGCCATGAAGGCTTGCGTGACGGCGTGGCCATCGCGATCGAAGATCACTACAAGCCCCGTTTCGCTGGCGATGCGCTGCCGCGCAACCACACTGGCACCGTGGTGGCCCTGGCCGACAAGCTGGAAACGCTGGTGGGTCTGTTCGGCATCGGCCAGTTGCCCACGGGTGACAAGGATCCGTTTGCCCTGCGTCGTCATGCCCTGGGCGTGATCCGCATCCTGGTTGAAAACAACCTGCCGCTGGATCTGTCTGCCTTGCTGGCTGCGGTCATTCCCGTGTTCGGTGAGCTGATCAACAACCCGGCCGAGCACCTGCTGAGCTTCTTCTCTGACCGCCTGGCCGTGTCGCTGCGCGAACAAGGCTACAGCGCCCAGGAAGTGGACGCCGTGCTGGCCCTGCAACCAGAGCGTCTGGGCGACGTGCCGCGCCGCCTGGCTGCGGTGCGTGCATTTGCCGCGCTCCCTGAGGCTGCTGCATTGGCTGCCGCCAACAAGCGCGTGGGCAACATCCTCAAGAAGGCCGAGACCGAGGTGGAAGCCAAGGTTGATACCGCCTTGCTCAAGGAAGCTGCCGAGGCCGCGCTTTATGAAGCATTGCAGGCAGCTGCGCCAAAAGCACGCGCAGCGTTCGAAGAAGGTGACTACACTGCAAGCTTGCAGGCGCTGGCGGTGCTGCGCGCACCGGTTGACGCGTTCTTTGATGGCGTCATGGTCAATGCCGATGACGCTGCCCTGAAGGCAAACCGTCTGGGTCTCCTGGCCACCATGCACAAGGCCATGAACCAGGTGGCGGATATCTCCAGACTGGCGGCGTGATCTCTTGTCTGGACGCATCCACCCCGGAGAGGGCATGAAACTGGTCATCCTCGATCGCGACGGCACGATCAACCACGAACGCGAGGACTACATCAAGTCCAGCGACGAGTGGGTGCCGCTGCCCGGCGCGCTTGAGGCCATCGCCCGACTGAACCATGCCGGCTGGCATGTGGTCGTGGCGACGAACCAGTCCGGCATCGGCCGAGGCCTGTTCGACATGGTCGCGCTCAATGCCATGCACGCCAAGATGAACCAGTTGCTGGCGCGTGTCGGTGGGCGGGTCGAGGCGGTGTTTTTCTGCCCTCATACCCCGGAAGATCACTGCACCTGCCGCAAGCCTTTGCCGGGGCTGTTCCAGATGATTGGCCAGCGGTTCGGGCGCAGCCTGGACGGTGTGCCGATGGTGGGTGATCTGCCGCGTGATGTGCTGGCCGCGCAATCGGTTGGTTGCGAGCCGCACCTGGTGCGAACCGGGCAGGCCGCCACAATGAGCGAGGCCGATCTGTATGACCTGCGCCAGCGCGTCCCGGATCTGACGATCCATCCTGATCTTTCTGCGTTTGCGGATTTCCTTGTCCTGCGGGATCGCAAGGCCCATGGCGAAGACAGCCCGGTTGCGACCCATATGGGGGAGTTGACTTGAAACTCCCCGCGCCGATGCAGCTGGTGCTGTGGGGAGCCGATGAGCTCCACGCGGAACCGCCGTTGGCTATCCCTGCTGTATTTAATTTTCTGCCTCCTTTGACTGCTGCTGTATCGCCGCTTGCGGCTCCCCCTTTGTCCTCTTCTTCATCGTTGGCATCCGATCCCGCAGGGCGGGGCGATGGTTTGCCAGCTCTGGATGACGCCCCTGCGTCTGCCACCACGTCTGCGCTGCGGGCACCTCATCATCCGCATGTCGAATGCCATCCGGTGTGCGGCTTGCCATGGTTTCGCCACCCCCAGGCCCAGCACGAAATTCGCCTGGGCAAGGCCGTTGTGTCGTATGAGATTCAGCGCGCTCGCCGTCGCTCCATCGGCATGGTCGTTGGTGTTGAAGGCTTGAGCGTACGCGCGCCGCGCTGGGTGTCGTCTACTGACATTGAAACAGCCCTGCGAGCCAAGGAGCGCTGGATCTGCACCAAGCTGGTCGAGCAGCGCGAACGTGCTCAAAAGCAGTTATCTGCGCGCATTGACTGGCGTGAAGGCGCCACCGTGCCCTATCTAGGTGATTCTGTTGTGCTGGTGCTGGACCCTCGCGTGTCGGGTGCCGTGTTGCATGAACCCTCCGCCATTGTGGAGCGCGCGCTGCCTGGTGTGGCGCAACGCACGCTGCATCTGGGCCTGCCGCAAAACGCCTCGGCGGAGCAGATTCGCGATGCCGTGCAAGACTGGTTGCAGCAAGAGGCTGTGAAGGTCTTCCAGGCCCGCGTGCCCGTGTACGCCGAGCGCCTGGATGTGTCGGTACGCAAAGTCAGCCTGTCATCTGCCAAGACCCGTTGGGGCAGTGCCAGCGTGGACGGCTCCATTCGCTTGCACTGGCGTCTGATTCATTTCGGGGTCGATGTCATCGACTACGTTGTGGCGCACGAACTGGCGCACTTGCGCGAGATGAACCACAGCCCCCGCTTCTGGGAGGTTGTGCGTTCGGTGATGCCGGAGTTCGACGGGCCGCGAGACCAACTCCGGCACGCGGTCATTCCTGACTGATCGCTTGGCGGCTTGAGGCGGCTTCGATGCCGCCTCAAGCCTTCTCGTACAGCCACGTGCCTTCAGGCGAACGGCTGCGGCTGAGCAGGCCTCGGTGCCAGAGGTAGTTGAGGTGGGCGATGGCTTCGCCCATGGCAAACGTGGTCTGGTGCAGATCGAGTTGGCGCTTGAACAGCACGGGCAGCATGTCGGCTGCATGGCTGGGCTTGATACTGCAGGCGGCCATGACGTCGTCGAGACGATCCCGATGGTGGTCTTTCAGCTGTTGGATGCGCGCGTGGATGCCGGTAAACGGCAGGCCGTGTGAGGGCAGGGCTAGTGTGCAGGCTGGCAAGTCGGTCATCTTGTCAAGCGAGTTCAGGAACAGTCCCAGCGAGTCGCCTTCGGGTTCCAGATCCACGACGCTGACGTTGGTCGAGATGCTGGGCAAGAGCATGTCGCCGGAGATCAGCAGGCCATCACGCTCGTTGAACAGAGACATGTGCTCCGGGCTGTGTCCATAACCTGCCATGCAGCGCCATTCGCGCTCGCCAATCGTCACGGTCATGCCGTCCATCAACCGACGGTAGTCGTAGGGCACCTGTGGTACCAGCGATTTGAAGTAGTTGCTGCGGCCGCGAACTTTGCTCACGTCCTCGGGCTGGTTCAGCCCATGCTCGGCGAAGAAATCGGCCGCGCGTGGTCCGCCAAAACCGGTTGTCGATTCGCAAGCCAGTTGCGCAGCGAAGTGATCCGTGGCGCTCATCCACAGGCGCGCAGCTTGGCCCGGTGCGCTGAAGTGCTCGATCAGCCACTGGGCATTGCCGACATGATCCGGGTGCATGTGCGTGACCAGCATTCTTGTCAAAGGCTGGCCAGCCAGCGGGCCTTGCCACAAGCTTTGCCACGCCTCGCGTATGGCTTCCGTGGCCACGCCAGCGTCGACGATCGTCCATCCGGGTTGGCCAGCGAGTTCGTCATCGAGCGCCCACAGGTTGATGTGGTTGAGCGCAAAAGGCATGGGCATGCGGATCCAGTGCAGGCCTGGGCGCAATGTCATCAACTCGCCAACAGCCGGGCGAGTGTCGTTGAACGGATAGAGCAAGGGGGACGTTGGGGCGTGCATGGCGCTCACATGTTTCGGGGTGCGATCCATTGTGCCTTGTGACCCTTCGTGCTGTGTCCTGAAAAGGGCGAACCCAGGCTCAAGCGGCTGGGTTTCGATTCGGATATTTTGTTATTTTTGATAACAATGACCGCTGCGTGGGAAATCGGTGTCGGCAATGCTTCTTTTGCGTCTCGACAGCAGGATACGTGGCATCCCTTACTACACTCCTTGCTATGACACTTGATCACCTGTTTGAAAACAACCGGATCTGGGCGCGTGACATTGAGCAACGCACCCCCGGCTTCTTCTCCAGGCTGCAGCAACAGCAGTCGCCTCAGTACCTGTGGATCGGTTGCGCAGACAGCCGCGTTCCAGCCAACGAAATTTGCGGTTTGCTGCCGGGCGAGTTGTTCGTGCACCGCAATGTGGCCAATGTGGTTGTGCACTCTGACTTGAACTGCCTCTCCGTCATGGAGTTCGCCATCGATTCGCTCAAGGTCAAGCACATCATGGTGGTGGGGCACTATGGTTGCAGTGGCGTCAAGGCCGCGATGGAAAACCTGCGTATCGGTATCGCCGACAACTGGCTGCGTCACGTTCAGGATGTGCGACATCAGCATAAGGATTGGTTGTTCGGTCTGCCTGAAGGGCAAGCCCGGCTGGATGCGCTGTGCGAACTCAATGTGCTGGAGCAAAGCCTCAATGTGTGCCACACCACAGTGGTGCAGGACGCCTGGGCGCGTGGCCAGGAAGTCATGGTTCACGGGCTGGTATACGGCTTGCAAAATGGTTTGATCAATGACTTGCGCATGTCTGTGGCCAATCCGGTGGCGTTGAGTGAGGCCTATACCGAAGCGCTGACCAAACTCAAGCAGCGTTACGCAAGCAAAACCTGATCATCCCCACCTGTTCTCCTCGTTCATTCAAGGCAAACGATGTTTCCTCAACAGCTGACCGACCCCCGTGTCTTTGAAATCGCCAAGGCTTTGCTGGATGGCTTTGATCGCCACTACAAAATCTTCAGCGAAACGAGTGCGCAGTCCAAGAGGCGCTTTGAAGAAGCAGATTGGCATGGTCAGCAGACGGCTCAGCGCGTGCGTATCGAGTTCTATGACTTGCGGGTGGATGAGGCCGTGGAGCGCCTGGATCAGGACTACCAGGCCAGCTCCTTGCCGATGGAGGTCTGGCACCAGATCAAGCTGTTCTACATCGGCTTGCTGACCGGCCACAAACAGCCGGAGTTGGCCGAAACCTTCTTCAACTCGGTCACGATCAAGATCCTGCATCGCAAGTACTACAAGAACGACTTCATCTTTGTGCGCCCGGCCGTGTCGACCGAGTACATCGATGATGACGAAGGCGAGGGCAATGCCACCTTCCGGGCGTATTACCCCACGCGCGAGAACATGCGGGAGATGCTCAAGACGCTGGTCGTCAACTATGAGTTAGCCATTCCTTTCGAGGACCTGGACAGGGATATCGACTTTGTTCATGAGGCGTTGCTGGAACAGGTCGGCAATGTGCGCCTGCGTACCAACTTCCAGATCCAGGTGTTGTCGTCCCTGTTCTTTCGAAACAAAGGGGCCTACATCGTTGGCAAAGTGGTGAACGGTTTCCGCAGCCTGCCGTTTGCCATTCCCATCCTGCACAACTCTAAGAACCGTCTCTACATTGATGCGGCGCTGTTTGGCGAGGACGATCTGTTGGCCTTGTTCAGCTTTGCTCGCGCCTACTTCATGGTCAACATGCCTGTGCCATCGGCCTATGTGCAATTCCTGCGCACGTTGATGCCGCGCAAGCCACGTGGGGAGCTCTACAGCGCCATCGGCCTGCAGAAGCACGGCAAGAACCTCTTCTATCGGGATTTCCTTTTCCACCTCAAGCATTCGAGCGACAAGTTTCGCATTGCCCCTGGCATCAAGGGCATGGTCATGCTGGTGTTCGATCTGCCGTCCTATCCCTTTGTGTTCAAGGTGATCAAGGACTACTTTCCACCCCAAAAGGAAACCACACGCGCTCAGATCATGGGCAAGTACCAGCTCGTGAAACAGCACGATCGCGTCGGGCGCATGGCTGATTCGCTGGAGTTCACGAACGTGGCGTTCCCCCGTCATCGCTTTGATGACGAGCTGATCGAAGAGCTGCGCAAGTTCTCGCCCAGCGTCATCGAGGAAGATGAAGACGGCAAGGTGCTGATCCTCAAACATCTTTACATCGAGCGCCGCATGGTGCCGCTCAACATCTACATCCAGGAAGCCTCAGGGGAGTCGCTGGAGCATGCCGTGATCGAATACGGCAATGCCTTGAAGGACCTGGTGGCCGCCAACATCTTCCCTGGCGACATGCTGTGGAAGAACTTCGGTGTGACGCGCAATGGCAAGGTCGTGTTCTATGACTACGACGAAATCGAGTACGTCACTGACTGCGTGTTCCGCAAGGTGCCCGAGCCTCGCAATGAGGAAGATGAGATGTCTGGCGAAATCTGGTATTCAGTGGGGCCGCATGACGTGTTCCCTGAAACCTTTGGCCCGTTCCTCTTGGGCGACCCGCGCGTGCGTGCCATCTTCATGAAGCACCATGCCGATCTGCTTGAGGCCGATTTCTGGCAGCAGCATAAAGAGCGCATCAAGGCTGGTTATGTGCACGACGTGTTCCCGTACGACCGGGCGCGGCGTTTTGTGCATCGTATCCACAGCGCGCAGACGCCCCTCGATCCATCGGATGAAATCGCGCCAACGGAGGAGCCGGTGGACGTGCGACCGTTGGGTCGTGATGTGCACGATCAGGGGACGCTGTCTGGTTTCACCACGGGTGGTGCAGCCAGCGGCGACTGATGAACCGTGGCGGCAAGCTGCCGGCATGAAAAAGGGGGCTTGAAGCCCCTTTTTTTGATGACGAAGAACGTCAGTTCACCAGAGTTGCCACCAGGGCTTGCTGACTGGCGCTTGTTGTGTCTGAGCTTGTTCACCCAGGTACTTGCTGCCAGGAAAGCTTTGCTGGAGCACGCGCTGGGCGTCGTCACGCAATTGGACCAGGCCCAGGTTGTCGTACGCCTTCGTCATGATGTAGAGCGCTTCTTCGATTGCGGGCGACTGGCGGTAGTCCTTGACCGCTTGCTGCGCCCGATTGGCTGCAGCCAGATTGGCACCGCGGCGCAGATAGTAGCGCGCCACATGCACTTCGCCGGCAGCCAGCGAATTGACGATGTGGTTCATGCGCAGGCGCGCATCTGGCGTGTATTTCGAGTTGGGGAAGCGGTCGCTCAGCAGCCTGAATGACTCGTAGGCATCACGTGCAGCTTGCTGGTCCCGCTCGGCCAGATCCTGGCTGGCCAGGCGACCGAACAGCCCCAGGTCATCATTGAAGTTGATCAGACCTTGCAGGTAGTAAGCGTAGTCCAGTGCCGGGCTGGTAGGGTGCAGTCGAATGAAGCGTTCGAGCTTGGCCAGCGCCTGGGCCTTCTCGCCCGTTTTGTAGTAGGCGTAGGCCAGGTCGATCTGGGCTTGCTGCGCGAGGACGGTGCCGGATGCCCGTGCCTCCACCTTTTCAAGGCGCTTGATGGCGCTTTCGAAATTGCCGTCATCCGCCTCTTCCTTGGCGTCTGCGTACAATTTGTCCGGGCTGATGTTGGCAAACTCGTCTTGAGGGGCCGATCCGCATGCCACCATGAGGGCGCTCACAGCCAGTGCCAGCAAGCCGGCACGCTGGCGGGGCCAGGTGCTCCAAGAGGTGTTCTTCAGCAGTTTCACGTGTTTATGTTGCGGATCGCTCCGCTTGCAGTCCCGCCTTGCAGCGTCGGAGCCTGCAGTATAGAAGCCCTCGGGCCCATCTTTGTCCACTTACCGGGTTTGTTTGCCACATGGCGCGTCGTCCTCGTATTGAATCTTCTTCCCCTGTTGCGGTCCCCTTGTCAGAAGAGGTCGCTGACGTCGACTTGCCTGACGATGACTGGTCGGACATTCCAGCCCCGGAGTTGGTGGCGAGCGCACGCGTGCCGGAGCGCCGCGTGTTGTTGGTCGATGCTGCGGCACATGGGCAGCGTCTGGATGTGTTTTTGGTGACTGGGGCGTCGGAGTTTTCTCGCAGTCACCTCAAGGGCCTGGTGGAGGAGGGGTGTGTCGAGGTGGATGGCAAGGTGGCCAACTCCGCTTCTCGCAAGGTGTTGGTTGGGCAGCAAGTGGCTGTGGTGCTGAAACCCACAGCGCAAAGTCAGGCGTTTCTGGCTGAGCCCATGGATTTGCCCATTGTGTTCGAGGACGAGCACCTGCTTGTGGTCAACAAGCCGGCGGGCCTGGTGGTGCATCCGGCTGCAGGCAACTGGACGGGCACTTTGATGAATGGGCTGTTGGCGCACCATGCCGGTGCCGCCGATCTCCCGCGCGCAGGCATTGTTCACCGGTTGGACAAGGACACCAGCGGTTTGATGGTGGTCGGCAAGACCGTGGTTGCGGTCACGGCTTTGACTCGTGCCATCGCCGCCCGTGAGGTCAGCAGGCAATATCTGGCGCTGGCGCATGGGCATGTCGCCGCATCTTTTTCCGTCGAGTCGTCCATTGGCCGTGATCCAGCGACGCGCATCAAAATGGCGGTGGTGCCCTCTGGCAAGCCGGCCAGAACCGATGTGCAGTGCCTTTTGTTAGGGGAGTGGGCGCCTGCCGCGGTCAGCAAGAGCGAGCAACTGCCCGCGCGGCGCTTCAGTGGCGTCTTGTGTACTTTGCACACAGGCCGCACCCACCAGATTCGCGTTCACCTGAGCAGCCGAAAGCACCCCTTGGTGGCTGACGCCGTGTACGGTGGTGCGCTTGCGTTGGGTATGACGCGCCAGGCTTTGCACGCCGCCAGGTTGTCCTTTGTGCATCCAGCCACTGGCCAGACCGTGAAATTCGAGGCCCCTTTGCCGGATGATATGGCTGCCGCGTGGGCCATGTTGGCCGAGTCTGGGCAGGCCGCTTGATGAATGCCGCCAGATTCTGCGTAAGTGGTGCATAATGTGTCGATAGATATCGGGTCAAGAGCCCGAAATCGGGTGGCTTTTGAGAAAAAGCCTGTCACGGGAGGTCAGCCCTCAAGGCGTTCCCCGGCCTGATCACCTCGATTTGAGGTCCCTATTTTTGAAGAAATCGGGTGCATGACGCACCCCCGAGTAGCCTGATTCGTGGATCTGCGGCATGACTGCGGCGGTCCTGTATCAAGCGTTTTGTACGGAAGCCATGCCAGGCGTTCCGGCCATGTTCGATTGAAGAGATGGAAGTCCTCAATCCTCAGGATGCCCAGTGCGTTCTTGAAGCGGCGCTGATGTGCGCCCACCAGCCAATGACGGTGCGTGAAATGCGCCAGTTGTTCGACGACACCATGTCGGCGGACACAGTGCTGTCGCTGTTGGCCGAGTTGGGCACACGATGGGATGGCCGAGGGGTTGAGTTGCGTCAGACTGCGCATGGCTGGCGCTTTCAGACTCGGGCCGAGATCCAGCCTCATCTGGATCGCCTGAACCCTGAGAAGCCGCCCAAGTACTCTCGCGCCACCCTGGAGACGCTGGCCATCATTGCCTACAAGCAGCCGGTCACGCGTGGTGACATTGAGGCCATTCGCGGCGTGACGGTGAGTTCCAACATCGTCAAGCAACTGGAAGAGCGTGGCTGGGTGGAAGTAATCGGGCACCGCGAGGCGCCTGGTCGCCCCGGCTTGTATGCCACGACAAAGCAGTTCCTGGATGACCTGGGGCTGGCTTCGCTCAACGAGTTGCCAACGCTGGACGGCTTGCCTGTCAGTCAGGCCCTGTTGCCCGGCCTGGATGCCGCCGAAGCGGGCGATGATGCGCCTGCTGAGGGTGCGGGTGACCAGGATGGGCTGTCAGGTGAGGCTGATCAACCGTCCTTGCTGGATGCTGATGGCGATGCTGAAGTGAGGGCTGCTGAGCAGCCGGCTGCAGCGTCTGACGACATATTTGAAGAAGAACCGGCTGCTGCGCCTGAAGTGCAGGCACCTGCCGACACAGAACCACATTCCGATTTCCCTGCTCCATGACCACAGACAACGTGCCCATGCAAGATCCCAATGAACAGCCATTGGTCACCGAAGAGGTGGTCAAGCCCAAGCGTACGCGTCGTACGAAGGCAGCCGATGACGCTGCGCCCGCTGCAGATGCAGTGACCGCGTCCGAAGAGGCTGCGCCAGCCAAGAAAACAGCAGTGCGCCGCAAGAAGGTCTCGGTTGAGGCTGCGCCGGCCGAGGTGACGGCGGAGGTCGTTGCTGAGGTGGCCGTTGATGCTGCGGCGCCAGCCAAGCCCAAGCGCGCGCCCCGCAAGAAGGCTGCGAATGTGGTGGATGCCGCCGCGGAGGGGGCTGTCGCTGCGCCCGTGCTGTCGGTGGATGCAGTTAGCGAAAATATCGCGTATGGCGTCAACCAATCGGCACAGGAGTCTGCTGTCGATGCAGGCGGTATGGAGACCGCGCCCGCATCGCCAGAAGGGTCTGAGGGCGGTCCTGCGCCTCGCGAGGGGCGTGGTCGCCGTGATCGCGATCGTGGAGATCGTCAGCGCGGCCCCCGTGGTGAACGTGGCGAGCGCGGCGATCGTCCTCCTCGTGAAGATCGCGTAGCGCAGGCTGGCGACATCGAATCGGGTGAGGGTGATTCTGGCGAGTTGTCGGGTGATGCTGGTGACGAGAGATCGG
>NZ_SCTN01000506.1 GCF_004297345.1 Aquabacterium sp.
GGTCGTCAGTGCCGCAACGGCTGCGGTGTTCAGGGCGCGCACGCCGGCCGTGTTGATGGCCGAGATGTCTGTCGTTTCGATCGCGGCAACTTGCGCCGTGTTCAGCGTGGCAATGCTGGCCGTGTTGAGTACACCCAGTTGCGTCGACGTCAGTGCCACAACCTGGTCGGTGGTCATGGCAGCGATTTGCGAGGTACCCAGTGCAGCGACTTGCGTTGTGCTCAACGTGGCGATCTGCAGGGTGTTCATCGCACCCACGGCAGACGATGTCAGCGCACGGATATCGGCCGTGTTGATGGCGCTGATGTCATTGGTCTCGATCGCGCCAATCTGCGTGGTGGTCAGTGCGCCGAACTGCGTCGTGCCCAACGATGCGATCTGGGCCGAGTTCAGCGCCACGATCTGATCGGTCGTCAACGCGGCGATGGCGGCCGTGCTCAGTGCACGGGTGCTGGCAGTAGACAGGCCTGCCAGATCGCTGGTTTCGATGGCGGATACCTGTGCGGTGTTCAGCACAGCGGCCTGAGACGAGTTCAGCGCGGCAACCTGAGCCGAGCTCAGCGCCACGATCTGGTTGGTATCCAGCGCGGCGACCTGGTTGGTACCCAAGGCACCAATCTGCGCGGTGGTCAGCGCGGCGGTTTGATCGGTGGTCAACGCAGCGATGGCGGCGGTGCTCAGCGATCGGATGTTGGCGGTGTTGAAAGCGACCAGGTCACTGGTCTCCACAGCCGAGATTTGCGCGGTGTTGAGCGCGCCAACCTGGGTGGTGGACAGGGCACCAATCTGCGCCGAGTTCAACGCCACGATCTGGTCTGTGGTCAAAGCTGCAACGGCAGCGGTAGACAGGGACTTGATCGCCGTCGTGTTGAAGCCAGCCAGATCGCCGGTTTCAATCGCCACGACCTGGGTGGTAGTGAAGGAGCCGATCTGCGCGGTATTGAGCGCACCGATCTGCGCCGAGTTCAGCGCCACGATGTCATTGGTGTTCAGGACCGCCGACTGGTTCGTGCCCAGCGACGCAATCTGCGTGGTCGACAGCGCCGAGACCTGATCTGTGGTCATGCCGGCAATGGCGGCCGTGCTCAGGGCGCGAACGTCAGCCGTGTTGAGGCCGGCCAGGTCGCTGGTCTCGATGGCGGCGACTTGGGCCGTGTTCATGGCGGCAACCTGGCTGGTGCTCATCGCGCCAATCTGCGCCGAGTTCAAGGCCACGACCTGATCGGTCGTCAGGGCGGCCGTTGCAGCCGTGCTCAGCGCGCGAGCTTGCGATGTGGTCAGCGCCTGTACGTCATCCGTACCCAGGGCTGCCACTTGTGCCGTGTTGAACGCGCCGATCTGCGCCGTGGTCATGGCACGCAGGTCAGCCGTCTCGATGGCGTTGGCCTGATCGGTGGTCAAGGCGCCGATCTGATTGGTGTTCAGCGCGGCCAGTTGGGCCGAGTTCATGGCCACGATCTGATCCGTGGTCAGGGCATGTACAGCGGCGGTGTTGAATGCGGCGATGGCGGCGGTGCTCAGCGCAGCCAGATCACCCGTTTCCATGTTGGCAACCTGATTGGTGTTCAGGGCGCCGATTTGCGTCGTGCTCATGGCCACCAGTTGGGCGCTGGTCAGGGCCACGATCTGGTCGGTGGTCAGGCCTGCCACGGTGGTGCTCGTCAGCGCGCGCACGTCGGCCGTGTTCATGGCCGCAATCTGGCTGGTGCTGAGTGCGGCAATCTGGTTGGTGTTGAGCGTGGCCACCTGGGCGGTGTTCATCACGGCCAGGTCGGCGGTTTCGATGGCGCCAATCTGGTTGGTGTTCAGCGCGCCAACCTGCGTGGTGCTCAAGGCGGCTACCTGGGTGCTGCTCAAGCCTGCGATCTGCTCTGTGGTCAGTGCGGCCACGGCAGCCGTGTTCAGCGCGCGAACGCTCGCCGTGCTCATGGCGCTGATGGCGCTGGTGTCAATGGCGGCGACCTGGGCGGTATTGAGCGTGCTGACCTGGTTGGTGTCCAGTGCAGAGATCTGCAGCGTGCTCATGGCCACGACCTGGTCGGTCGTCAGCGCAGCCACGTCGGCCGTGTTGAATGCGCGGATAGCGGTCGAGCTGAGCGCCGACATCTGCTGTGTCGTCAGTGCCCGGATCTGATTGGTGTTGAATGCCGCGATCTCGGTAGACAGCATGGCTGCCAGATCGGCGGTTTCAATGGCCCCGACCTGATTGGTATTGAGCGCAGCAACCTGCGTGGTGGCCATGGTGACCAACTGGCTGGAGGTCAAGGCCGCAATCTGCTGGGTATCCAGTGCATTGATGGCAGCGGTGCTCAGCGCCCGTATCTGCGCCGTATTGAGGCTTTGCAGATCCGTGGTCTCCAGCGCAGCAGCTTGCGACGTGCTCATCACACCAATTTGCGTGGTCGACAAGGCACCGAATTGCGTCGAGGTGAAGGCGGCAATCTGGTCGGTCGTGAAAACCGCCATGGACGCGGTGGTCACACCCTTGAGGTCGGCCGTTTCAATGGCTTGAATCTGCGCGGTCGTCAGCGCCGTGATCTGGGCTGTCGTGAACAAGGCCCAGTCTGCCGTGGTCAGGTTGGCGATGGTTTGCGTGGACAGAGCCGCAACCTGGGCCGTGGTCAGCAGAGGAATCAGAGAAGCCATTTTTTAACCCCTTGTGGTCCTCTGGTCCTCGGGGCTGCGCTTCACGATGTGGCAAGCACCCGATTTCCAGAGGGGAAAATCCGATCTGGTCAGAGGCTATGCGTGGGGCACAACCTCTGATGCGCGAATAAGCCGGGGTTCAGCAAAGCGTTTCCGAACCGCGGGATTCTCCGCACGACATCGGGTTATCGGGAAGGGGGCAGGGGGCTTGAGCCCCTGGTGGCACCCGAACGCATCCCAGGGTCTATACCGGGGTGCAAAGCGCGTGAAACATCACGACTTCTTGTCCGTTTTCAGGACTATTTCAGCGATGCTGTTACAAATTCGAGCGCTTGGGGAGGCGCTCAAGGCAAAGGCGAAACCTGGCCTTGTAGTCCCAACCAATGTCGGGCGACATCAGCGAGATGTTGAGGGTCTCCACTGGAGAATAAGTGGATATTCCCGGCGAATTTGTGATCGACGCCCTGTTCCTTCCCTGCAGTCGCACGGTGGGCGCAAAGGCGGGCCGTGTGTTGAGCCACCGCCTCGGCGGTGTCCATGATGGTTACATCTGAGCCCAAGGCGGCCTGAAACAGCGGTGCAACGAAGGGATAGTGCGTGCAGCCCAGTACGACGGTATCGACCTGGGCTTCGCGCAATGGTTGGGCAAAGCGCTCAACCAGATCACGCAGCGCCGGGGTATCGAGTTGCCCCGCTTCGATTTCCTTGGCCAGACCCGGGCAGGCTTGCGGCACGATGACGGCACCTTGCCCGTGGCTTTCAATCAAACGTTTGTATTTATCGCTGGCCAGCGTGCTGGGGGTGGCCAGTACACCAATGCGCTTGTTGATCGATTGCGCCGCGGCAGGCTTGACGCCTGGTTCCACGCCAATGATGGGTAATCCGGGATGGGCATGCCGCAACACGTGAATGGCCGCTGCCGTGGCCGTGTTGCAGGCGACCACGATGGCGTCCACTTGCCGATCAGCCAGGAAGTCGCAGATGGCCCGGCTGCGCGCCACGATGAAGTCCACATCACGTTCGCCGTAAGGGGCGTTGCCCGAGTCGGCAACGTAAGTCAGGTCGGCTTGCGGCAGGCGTGCGTGCAAGGCCCTCAGCACGGACAGGCCGCCCAGGCCGGAGTCGAATACGCCGATGTGGGTATGGGCGCCCTCGAACAGAGGGGCAATTGCATCAGAGGCGTGATGGCCAGAGGCGGAGGCTTTTGTCACAAGACAAGAAAACGAGGCAAACAGGGGTACGCGAACGAGGGGCGCGGGACAGAAGTCGCATATTGTCATGCGATTGAGTCTGCATTTGTGGTCCAATCTCCCTAGTTCGCGTTAGAATCGAACGATCGTGCTTTTTTGGGCGCGGCAAACTTTTTACTTAACTCTTCCTCATGACGCAGGAGAACATCGCATGAAGGTTCTGGTTCCGGTCAAGCGGGTTGTTGACTACAACGTGAAGGTTCGCGTGAAGTCCGACGGCTCTGGTGTCGACATCGCCAACGTCAAGATGTCCATGAACCCCTTCGACGAAATCGCCGTCGAAGAAGCCACCCGCCTGAAGGAAAAGGGCGTGGTCACTGAGATCATCGCCGTGTCCATCGGCGTGTCGCAATGCCAGGAAACCCTGCGCACGGCCATGGCCATTGGTGCCGACCGTGGCATCCTGGTTGAAACCGACGCTGACGTGCAACCTCTGGCCGTGGCCAAGGTGCTGAAGGCGCTGGTTGACAAGGAAAAGCCTGATCTGATCATCCTGGGCAAGCAAGCCATCGATGACGACAGCAACCAGACTGGCCAGATGCTGGCTGCCCTGGCCAACCTGCCCCAAGGTACCTTCGCCTCCAAGGTGGAAGTCGCCGGTGGCAAGGTCGCTGTGACCCGTGAAGTGGACGGCGGTCTGGAAACCGTGTCGCTGAGCCTGCCAGCCGTGGTCACCACCGACCTGCGTCTGAACGAGCCTCGCTACGTCACGCTGCCCAACATCATGAAGGCCAAGAAGAAGCCCCTGGAAACCGTGAAGCCGGCTGACCTGGGTGTGGACGTGGCCCCCCGTATCAAGACCCTGAGCGTGGCAGAGCCTGCCAAGCGTTCCGCTGGTATCAAGGTGGCCGACGTGGCTGCTCTGGTCGACAAGCTGAAGAACGTCGCCAAAGTGATCTGAGGAGATAACCCATGACCGCTCTCGTTATTGCTGAACACGACAACAACAGCATCAAGTCCGCCACCCTGAACGTGGTGACGGCTGCCAAGGCTCTGGGTGACGTGCACGTGCTGGTGGTTGGCTCCAACGCTGGTGCCGCTGCCGCTGCTGCTGCTCAAATCGCTGGTGTCTCCAAGGTCTTGCACGCTGACGGCGCCCAGTTTGCCGACGGCCTGGCCGAGAACGTGGCTGCCCAGGTTCTGGCTGTGGCCTCTGCCTACAGCCACCTGCTGTTCCCTGCTACTGCTGCTGGCAAGAACGTGTCGCCTCGCGTGGCCGCCAAGCTGGACGTGGCTCAAGTGTCGGAAATCACCAAGATCGTGTCGGCTGACACGTTCGAGCGTCCCATCTACGCTGGTAACGCCATTGCCACAGTGCAATCGGCTGACGCCGTGAAGGTGCTGACCGTTCGTGGTACCGCTTTCGACGCTGCCGCCACCACCGGTGGTTCCTCTGCTGTTGAATCTGTGGCTGCTGTGGCCGATTCGGGCTCCTCGACCTTCGTGGGTCGCGAAGTGACCAAGTCTGCTCGCCCTGAACTGACTGCTGCCAAGATCATCGTGTCCGGTGGCCGTGCTCTGGGCTCTGCCGAGAAGTTCAACGAAGTCATGTCGCCTCTGGCTGACAAGCTCAACGCTGGCCTGGGTGCTTCCCGCGCTGCCGTGGACGCTGGCTACGCTCCCAACGACCTGCAAGTCGGTCAGACCGGCAAGATCGTGGCGCCCCAGCTGTACATCGCTTGCGGTATCTCTGGCGCCATCCAGCATTTGGCCGGTATGAAGGACTCCAAGGTGATCGTCGCGATCAACAAGGATCCAGAAGCACCGATCTTCCAAGTGGCTGACTTCGGCCTGGAAGCTGACCTGTTCACGGCTGTGCCTGAACTGATCAAAGCCCTGTAATCACAGGCAAATTACGGGATAATTCATGACAGACGGTTTGTCTGTTTGACATACCCGCCGGGGGCGTCTTTCGAGACGCCCCCTTTGTCGTTTATCGGAGAAAAAAGATGACTTTCCGCGCCCCAGTCAAGGACCAACTCTTCTGCATGAAAGAGCTCGCTGGTCTGGACAAGATCGCCCAGATTCCCGGCTTTGAAGATGCCGGTTTTGAAACCGCCCAAGCCGTGCTGGAAGAGTCGGCCAAGTTCAACGAAGGCGTGGTGGCTCCCCTGAACTGGAGCGGTGACCAGGATCACGGCTCGTGGGACAACGGCGTGGTGCGCGCCTCGGCAGGCTTCAAGGAAGCCTACAACGCCCTGGCCGAGGCCGGCTGGCAAGGCCTGCAGCAGCCCGTCGAATACGGCGGCCAAGGCTTGCCCAAGACCATTGGTGCCGCTTGCATCGAGCAAACCACCGCTGCCAACCTGAGCTTCTCGCTGTGCTCCATCCTGACCGGTGGCGCCATCGAAGCCCTGCTGACAGCTGGTAGCGACGAGCTCAAGACCCGCTACATCCCCAACATGATTTCCGGTCAATGGACCGGCACCATGAACCTGACCGAGCCGCAAGCCGGCTCGGACCTGGCACTGGTGCGCTCCAAGGCCGTCAAGCAGGACGATGGCACTTACCGCATCTGGGGCCAGAAGATCTTCATCACCTACGGTGAGCACGACATGGTCGAGAACATCGTCCATCTGGTGCTGGCGCGTACCCCTGACGCGCCCGAAGGTGTGAAGGGCATCTCGCTGTTCGTCGTGCCCAAGTTCATGGTCAACGAAGACGGCTCGCTGGGCAAGCGCAATGACGTGTTCTGCGCCTCCATCGAAGAAAAGCTGGGCATCAAGGCTTCGCCTACTGCTGTGCTGGTCTACGGTGACAACAAGGGTGACGTGGGCGAAGGCGCCATCGGCTACATCGTGGGCGAAGAAAACCGCGGCCTCGAGTACATGTTCATCATGATGAACGCTGCGCGCTACGACGTGGGCGTGCAGGGCATCGGCGTGTCCGAGCGTGCTTACCAACACGCTGTGGCCTATGCCAAGGACCGCGTGCAATCGCGTCCTGTGGACGGCTCGCAGCCTGGCTCTGCCGCCATCATCCATCACCCTGATGTCAAGCGCATGCTGATGACCATGCGTGCCCTGACCGAAGGTGCCCGTGCCATGGCCCTGGTTGGCGCTTCTGCTTACGACACGGCCCATCACCACCCTGACGCGGCCATCGCCAAGCAGGCTCAGGCTTTCTATGAATTCCTGGTGCCGCTGATCAAGGGCTTCAGCACCGAAAACTCGGTGGAAGTGACCTCGCTGGGTGTGCAAGTGCACGGTGGCATGGGCTTCATCGAAGAAACCGGTGCAGCGCAGTACTACCGTGATTCGCGCATCCTGCCTATCTACGAAGGCACGACTGCCATTCAGGCCAACGACCTGGTCGGTCGCAAGACCTCGCGTGACGGTGGTGCCATGGCCAAGGCCGTTGCTGCCATGATCGCTGACACCGAAGGCCAACTGACCGCACGCAACAGCGCTGCAGGCAAGAAGCTGGCCACGCAGTTGAAGGCTGCTCGCGAGTCCTTCCTGCAAGTGGTGGACTTCGTTGTGGCCAACATGAAGACCAAGCCCAACGACGTGTTTGCCGGCTCCGTGCCTTACCTGATGTTGACCGCCAATCTGGTGGCTGGCTGGCAGATGGGCCGTTCGCTGATTGCCGCCGAAGACAACCTGGCTGCTGGCAACGACGCACCTTTCATGGAAGCGAAGATCGTGACTGCTCGTTTCTACGGCGACCACATTCTGGCTCGCGTTGCTTCGCTGCGCGACACCATCCTCACAGGTGGTGAAAGCGTGACGGCCCTGTCGCTGGACGCTTTCTGATCGCGCAGCTTGTTCCGTCTGAAAACCCGCCGGCAGGCGGGTTTTTTTTGATCAGAGCGCGCTAGTCATTTGTCTGATCGGCATCTTTTGTCGAGATTGGCTGGATATCCCCCTTGCTCCAGGGGGTGGTGGTTCTTTACTGTCTTTTACACTTCAAGCCGTCAATTCCTGACTGATTTTCCTAGTGAGTTTGTATATGAAAAAAATGATTTTGGCTGCTGCGGTGGCCATGGTCGCGGGGAGTGCATCCGCTCAAGCATATGTTCAAGGCGCATTTGGCCCGACCAATCTGGCCGTGGATTGCGCTGGTACATCTCATTGTGACAAAGACGACTACGGCGGCAAGCTGGTCGGCGGTTATGCAGTGAACCCCAATATCGCGATTGAGGCAGGGTATGTGAACTTTGGTCAGGCCACCGCCAATGTGTATATGAGCTATTACGGCTTGGTTGATCTGACGATGGAGTCTCGTGCGTTTTATATTGGGGGCGCATTTCGCGGTGATTTTTCTTCGCAAGTTGCCGGGGTAGCTCGTCTTGCGGTCGCCCAGGTGGAGACCAAGAGCGTCATTCACAACTCATATGTTTCTGGCTCTTCGTCCAAAACCAAGGCCAATGCACTTTTGGGTCTGGGTCTTGAATTCGCATTGAACAAACAGTTCAAGTTGACAATTGATGCTGACTTCACCCAGTCTCCGATCGCTGAAAACAATGAGACAGCAACCCTGCGCCTGATCTCGGTGGGTGGCCGCTACAGCTTCTGATCAGCGTTGCTCGCATCCATGTAGAGGCGCCCCACGGGGCGCCTTTTTTTCTTTAGTGCACTGTATCCTTGGCGAGGGCGCTTTTGCGCAAGCCAACGGAGCCCATTTCCCATTGATAACGAGGAGACAAAGACATGGCACTGCCCGATGTACTCAAACGCGTTCCCTTTCCCGTCATTGCATCGCCGATGTTCATCATCAGCACGCCCAAGCTCGTGATTGCCCAGTGCAAGGCCGGTGTGGTGGGTTCGATGCCCGCGCTGAACGCACGCCCCGCAGCCCAGCTGGACGAGTGGCTGGCCGAAATCACCGAAACACTGGCCGCCTACAACGCAGCCAACCCGGACAAGCCCGCAGCACCGTTTGCGATCAACCAGATCGTGCACAAGAGCAATGACCGTCTGGATCACGACATGGAGATGTGCGCCAAGTACAAGGTGCCCGTGGTGATCACGTCTTTGGGGGCTCGCGAAGACGTCAACCAGGCTGTGCACGCTTGGGGTGGTGTGGTCATGCACGACGTCATCAACAACAAGTTCGCCAACAAAGCCATCGAAAAGGGCGCTGATGGCCTGATCGCTGTGGCAACAGGTGCTGGTGGCCATGCTGGTACAACCAGCCCGTTTGCGCTGATTCAAGAGATCCGCGAGTGGTTCACAGGCCCGGTGGCACTGTCTGGCTCCATCGCGCATGGCCGCTCGATCCTGGCTGCGCGTGCCATGGGCGCTGACTTCGCCTACATCGGATCGGCGTTCATTGCGACTGAAGAGGCACGTGCCGTTGAGGCCTACAAGCAGATGATCGTCGACAGCAACAGCGCCGACATCATCTATTCCAGCAAGTTCACGGGCGTGCACGGTAACTACCTGCGTCCCTCCATCGTGAACGCCGGCATGGATCCGGACACCCTTGGCAATGGCGACCCCAGCCAGATGAGCTTTGGCAGCAAGGATGGCGGTGATGCCAAGGTCTGGAAGGACATCTGGGGTTGTGGCCAGGGCATTGGCGCGATCAAGCAGATCGTGCCGACAGCCGAGCTCGTGGGCCGCCTGAAGGCTGAGTACGAAGCGGCTCGCGCGGAACTGTGCAAGGGGTGATCAACACCTTGTGAATTGAGCCCGCTCGGCGTGCGATCAGTGTGCGCTGAGCTTGAAGGCAATCATGGCGCGCAGCTTGTTGGCCACCACCGGCTTGATCAGCAGGTGGAAGTTGTACCTGCGTGCTTCGTCTTCATGCCCAGTCATCGTGCTGCCTGTGACCATGATGGCCGGCAGATTGGGGCCGAACTTGGCGCGCATCGCCTTGATGGCATCGATGCCGGTTTTCTGCTCTGGCAGGCGGTAGTCCACGATCAGCAGATCCGGTGGTGTCTCTACCTTGCTGGCCCATTCGGTCACGGCCTCAACCGTGTCGAAGGCGCTGACAGTGGCTCCCCATCCCTTGAGCAAGACCTCCAGCCCTTCCATGACGGCGATTTCATCTTCCACCACCACGATGTGACGGCGATCCAGTGTGACACCCAGGGTCGCCTTGCTGGGCGCCGCAGCCGGTTGAAGGCGTGGCGCACGCCCTACCGGCAGCATCAGCGTGAACACAGTGCCGTGGCCAACGCGTGAACGCAGGGTGAGCGGCGCATCCATCAGGTCAGCCAGGCGCTTGACGATGGCCAGACCCAGCCCGAGGCCTTTGCGGTGATGGGGTTCGAGCGGGCGGTTGCTCTGCGTCTGGTAGAACTCTTCGAAGATGCGGCTTTGCTCTTTTTCCGTGATGCCGATGCCGGTATCCCAGATCTGAAGGCAGAGTTGTTCGCCTCGACGGCGGCAGGTGACCAGTACGCCACCGTCCTCAGTGTAGCGAATGGCGTTGGAAACCAGGTTGCGCAGGATGCGTTCGACGATCAGCGGGTCGGCATAGACGTGGTGCTGATCGCCACGGAAATTGAGCATCAGGCCTTTTTCAAAGGCGTTGGGCTCAAACGTCAGGCGAATGCGGTTGAACATGTCGCCCATGCAGAAATGCTCGGGCTGGTTGTCCACGCCACCGGTGTCGATCTTGGTGATGTCCAGCAGTTCGCTGAACAGGCCTTCCAGCGCATCAACCGAACTGTTGATACTGTTAACCAGATGCGCCACTTCGGTGTCTTTGCTGCGCTGGCGCAAGGCTTCGGCGAACAAACCCATGGCGTGTAAGGGTTGGCGCAGATCGTGGCTGGCTGCCGCGAAGAACTGGGTCTTGGCGCGATTTGCCAGTTCGGCCTGGCGTTGCGCCGCTTCAGCTGCGGCCATTTCGCCCTTGAGCTGGTTGGCAAGGTTCTGGGTGTGCACCCGCAGGCTGACCATCTCGCCAAACACGTTGCGAAAACCCCGCCCCAAAGCGAGGGCGCACAGCAACACCAGACAGAGGATGCCGGCAATTTGAACTTCCCCTTGGCTGTTTTGCAGCGCAGAGCGGACGATCATGGGCAGGAAATACACCCCCATGCACAGCATGAACAGCCTGGGTTGCGACGCCATATTGGGTACCGCACCCAGCGCCAGCGAGTAGATCGTCAGGATCATGGCGGTGCGTTCCGAGGGGCCTCCATACTGATAGAACAGCATGGACGCCACGCTCCATAGTATGACGCCGACGAACATCCCGATATTCCAGCGTCTCAGCCAGAGTTCGCTGTTGGCTTGGCCTTGAAGCACCGCGCGGTCATAGCTCAGCAAGCCTGCGAATCGCACCGACCATGTCAAGGCAAAAGCCAGCGCCCAGGCGCCCAGCAGGCCGTGCGGCGCATGAGCCCAGTACACAGCCACAAACACCACCATACCCAGGAAGTGGGCCATCAGGGCCGCGCTGGTCTGGCGGTAGACCAGCCGGGTCGTATCTTGCGTCAGCGCGGCATCACTGGGCTGGGGCAGATCGGCGTAGGCATCGGCCTGTGCCATGGTTTGCGTGGGCTTGGCTGAACTTGCCTGGCTGCCAAACGGTGTAGCGGGGAGGGCGCTCATGGTGAATCAGCCTGTAAGCTGACGATTCAGCGCGCGCGCCAGCCGCCAGCGGGGCCCGACGGCGCGACGACTGAGCCGCTTTGCTTTTGCAGGATCTGGCTTACAGCGATCACGGCCTGGGTACGCGAGCTGACGCCCAAGGCGCGCAGCACGGCTGCCACGTGGTCTTTCACGGTCTCGACAGACAAGCCCAGTTCACGTGCGATCAGCTTGTTGGGTTGCCCCTTGAGCAGCAAATTGAGCACGTCGGACTGACGAGGGGTCAGGCCGAGTTGCACGAGTGAAGGCACGGTCTGGAAGGACGAGAACGTGGCTTCACGCTGAACCTGCTGGATGTGCGGTGAGCTGCTGAGCTGGGTCATGTTGTCGGCACCCATGCTCATGGGGGGGACGTAAACGCCGCCAGACATGACCTGCTGCAGCGCATCGAACAGGGTTTCGTTGGTCGCCCGCTTGGGGACGAAGCCCATGGCGCCCATGTCGATGGCGCGGATGACGTCGCTGGTGCGGTCCGAGGCTGAAATCACGACCACGGGCAGCGCAGGGTATTTGCTTCGCAACTCGCCCAGAAGGTCAAAGCCATCTTCATCGCCCAGATGCAGGTCCAGCAGGACCAGGTCGTAGCTGGGGTCATTGCGCAGGGTTTCGCGCGCGACGCGGCCGCTGTCTGCTGCAGAAACGGTGACGTTGTCGCCCAGGCCCTGAATGACGGACTGCAGGGCTGCCAGGATCAGCGGGTGATCGTCGATCAGCAATACCTTCATAAAAACTCCTGAATCGTGGTGGCAGCCGGCCAGTACCCGCCTGAATACTTGTCTAGGCGTGAACTTTCTCCGTTATTTGAGGCTTTGGCCGCTTGAGATTTTCGGATCATAGGGGCAAGCCGGGTAAAAAAGCCCCGACACCCCCATGTGTGTGAACCAGGAAAGCCGCGTTGAGCACCGTTGTCACGTCCCGTCCCAATGAGGCTGAGGCCAGACCGGCTTCGCCTGTGGTGCCGCCTGTCATGGCGTCTGCGCCAGTGAAGGCTGTTGTGGCCGACGCGCCGTCAGAGTCTCAGGCTGTGGCGTGCCTGCAGGCGTTCCTGGCAGAAAAGGATTGGACGACGGGGGCGGCTGCGTGGGTCACCCTGTTGAATCAGCAGTTGAAGTGCCACCGTGTCGCGCTGGGTTGGGTCAGTGGGCAGTCCTTGCGCTTGCGCGTGTTGTCCGATGGCGTCTTGCTGGATGAAGGCGTGGCCTTGCCTGAATTGCATCAGGCGATGCTGGAGGCCGCCCACCAGCAGCAAACCCTGAGTTGGCCCCTTGCGTCAGATTCGAAGCATGACCAGTCCAAAGCCATCACGATGGCCCACCAGACCTTGTGCCGCGTGCAAGGCTTGTCTGGCGTGGTAACTGTGCCATTGGCTCAGGATGGCGTCGTGCTGGGCGCGTTGACGCTGGAACGGACGGCCCAGATCGATCCCTTGCGGCCGCTTTCTTTCGAACAGCAGCACGCCACAAAGGGCTTCACTGACGCCGAGTTGGGCTGGGTGGCGCATCTGGCCGAGTTGATGTCGCCCGCCTTGAGCTTGCGCTATCGACTGGAGCAGCCCTGGTACGAGCGAGGTCGAGGCTGGGTGGAGTCCTTGCGCTTGCGTCTGGCCGATCCGCGTGAACGCGCTTTGCGTTGGTCCGTCCTGGCCTTCTTTGGGATCATGTCGTTCGGTATCGGCTTGCCATTGCCATATCAGGTGACGGCGTCGGCGCGCCTGGAAGGTGCTGTGCAGCGCGTGATGAGCGCGCCGCAGGATGGCTTTTTGCGCGAGGTGCATGTTCACGCTGGCGACGTTGTCAAGGCGGGGCAGGTTCTGGCGGAGATGGCGGACGATGATCTGCAGAACGCATTGCGCGCCCGAGTGGCTGAAGCCAATCAGCATGAGAACGCTTTCGCGGAGGCCTTTGCCAGGGGTGATCGTGCGCAAGCGGTGATTGCCCAATCGAAGCTCAGCGAGACGCGCGCCCAGATGGCGCTGCTCGAACAGCAGATCGCGCGCTTGAGGATCACGTCGCCATTTGATGGTGTGGTCATCGCGGGTGATCTGCGCCAGCAATTGGGGGCGCCACTCAAGCGCGGCGACAACATGCTCACCTTGGCGCCCGGGTTGGACTGGCGCGTGGTGCTGGAAATTGATGAGACAGATATCGCGAGCCTGGACAAGGGGCAGATGGCGCGCTTGCGTCTGGCTGCCATGCCGGATCAGACCATCGGGTTGATGCTCAACAGGGTGATGCCCGTGGCCAAGACCACGCCCAATGGCGTGCGTTACGAAATCGAGGCCATCCCGACTGGGGCGGGTGCCGGAGCGCGGGGCTTGCGTCCTGGCTTGCAAGGTGTGGCGCGCATCGACATGCCGCCTAGGCCTTTGTTGTGGCGCATGGCTGATCGGGCCTGGCAATGGCTGCGCATGCAGGCCTGGACCCTGCTCTGAGCGAGGCAGCTCATGCAGGACGTCCTGATCTCTCCCTACTGGTACCGTATCGCGCCTTTGCACCCGCGCTTGCGCCATCACGTGAGTGTGCGCATGCAGCAGACGCGTGGCCAGGCCTGGTACGTGCTGCACAACCAGGCGACAGGGCGCTATCACCGCGTGAACGCGCAGGCGTTTGAGTTGGTTGGGCGTCTGGACGGCCGGCTGACCGTGGATGAAATCTGGCAATCGCTGTTGGCACAACAAGGTGACCAGGCCCCGACGCAGCACGATGTGATCCGCATCCTGGGGCAATTGACTGATGCGGGCCTGGTGCAGGCAGAAGTGACGCCGGATGTGCGCCAGATGATGGACATGGGCGAGGAGCGCTTGCAGCGGGACAAGCGTTCGCGGCTCAACCCCTTGTCATTTCGCCTGGGCTTGTTCAATCCCTCGGCTTTGTTGGAGCGGCTCTATCCCTATTTCAAGAGCCTGTTTTCTGCTCGCGTATTGATGGCCTGGGTGGGGTTGATGCTGCTGGGCTTGATGGGGGCCTGGTTCAACTGGCCCGAGTTGAGGGACTATGGTCGCGCCCATTTCATGACGCCGAGGTTCCTGGCCATGGTGTGGGTGATGTATCCCTTGATGAAGGCGGTACATGAGTTGGGGCATGCCTTGATGCTGAGGCGTTTCGGGTGCGAAGTGCCTGAGGTGGG